>ONTD01000181.1 GCA_900320675.1 uncultured bacterium | reverse complement strand
TTAATGAGTGTTTTTCACCATACCCCGAAATATTTTAGAATGGCGTTAGATCACATTGCTTCCGGCAGAGTTGAGGTTGAAAAACTTATAACAGGCACTATAGGACTGGATAAGATTGAATGGGCTATGGAGCAGCATATTGATGGCAAAGCCATAAAGTTTCTTGTTAAGCCTTGGGAAAATTTTGATTAATATATGAAAAGGGATTGACTTGTCGTCAATCCCAAATAACCAGATTTTACACTATATAAGTGTTCAGAAAGGAAGTCTTTTTTTGTTCTATTCTCCGAGATTAAGCTGAGAGAATTGAACTATTTTATTTTTGCCGCGTTTTTTCGCATTGTATAATGCGTGTTCAGCATATCTTATTATTGTATTTACATCTTCTTCCACATTTTCCAGACAAGGATATGTAGAAATTCCGCCGGAAATTGTAATCGGATGTCTTTCTTCTTCTCCTGCAGGAATAAATTCCATTCTTTCTATGTCTCTTCTAAATCTTTCCGCAAATAAAAATGCATTTTCTTCAGAAGTGTTAGGCAGGATTAGTAAAAATTCCTCGTCCCCATATCGGGTAAGTATATCTTCTTTACGAATTAGCTGTTTTAACTTGTCAGCTATTGAACGAAGTAAAACATCGCCCCAGTCGTATCCGTATATATCGTTTACAACTTTGAAAAAGTCTAAATCAAACAGAAGACAAGATAACTTTGTTCCGTAACGTCTTGCACGGGATATTTCTTGTTCAAGTCTTTCGTGTAAATATTTTCTGTTATGTAAACCGGTTAACTCATCAGTTGTTGATACTTGAGTTATTGTATCTTTTAATTCTTTTACTTTAAGTAGCGATTTCGCTCTGATTACCAATTCGTCATTGTCTATTGGAGTTTTAATCATATCGTAAGTTACAGCTCTTACTGTTGTGCCTTTAAATGTTTCCCCGATAAACAATAACGGTGATTTAAATTTTGTTACCATTAAAATATCTTTGATATCAGGGACATCTTCTATAACAAGTAAACCCGCATTGAGTGTTTCGTAATCTTTAAGTTTAGATGCATCTTCCAATCTTACGTTTGCATCATCTATACCGGCTAAAATATCTGCCAATGACGAACTCTTCTTGGTTGTGTAAACTACGATATTCTTCATATAAACCTTCTACTCTCTTCTGTAACTATAGAATATCACATTGGCATGCCTCGGGCAATTTGTTACAATATGTTAATCCGTTTTTATTATTAATTGTAACAATTTCTTAATAATATTTAATTAAAAATTAAAGTTTTTGGCACATGTGTACGTAATACATGGTATAAGTTACGGCAATATGAAAGGACGAGATTACAACTTATGGGAATGGCTGCAACACAAGCTAGATTACTTAGTATAACGGCGCGTATGTCTGATAACGAACATTCCGGTCAGGCTGTTTCGTATGCAAAAATACGTCTTGCGGATCAGACTGAGCAAGCTAATAAGGATTATCTCGAAGCGTTGAAGGCTACAAAGCTGACTGTTTTAACTGGATTTGACGGTGCGGATGAAATTTATACCGATATATCTTATGCCCTTATGACAGGTTACAATACTGTTGCAAATAATGCTCAGTATGTTGTTACAGATAAAAAAGGTCAGGTTCTTGTTACTCAAAAACAGGCTGCGGCGTTTATTGCCGGTAACGGAGACTTTAATGTATTTTTATCAAGGTTGGGTTATACACAAGCTAATATTACGGTTAAGAATAACGGAGCCGGTTCTGATGAAGAGAAAGCGTTGGCTTATCAGGCAATTCACGAGGCTTGGGACCAATATTTAACTTCTGTTGATCTCCATGTTGAAGACGAAGAACACGGACTTGATTTTGGATATACTTCGTTTAGTATAACTCCGTTTGACGGGTATCCGACTTATACACTTACCGATTTAGCTACAGGTGAACAAACTACGAAAGCTTTGAATTACGAGGGTACAAATAAAGAGCAGAGAGATTTCTATGATTATGCAACGGCTTTAACCGAAGCTTTCTACGGAATGTCGGATTCAACCTCAGTGTTAAAATCTGCTGCGGTTCCGGAAAATGTCGGTTATATTAATTACTTAAAGAATTTATTCCAAAAAATGGCATCTTGCGGATTTTATGTTGAAGATGATGAAAAGCATACATTGAAGGATAATGCTTGGTTTGAAGAACAATTGAGACTTGGTAATTTACAGCTGGAATATTTCTCGGCTGTAGAGAGAGGCTTTGTAGCTACTTCAATTGATTCGGATAAATGTATTCAAGAAGTTACAGATGAAAGAGAGATAGCTCTTGTAGAACAAGATTACAGAAATAAATTAGCTAAGCTTGAGGCTAAAGATAACAAGTATGACCTTGAGTTGAAAAAACTTGATACGGAGCATAATGCATTGCAGACAGAGTATCAGGTTATGAAGGAAATCGTTAATAAGAATGTTGAATCTTCATTCAAAGTATTTAACGGTTAAGAAGTTTTATTTGATTCCTTTCCTTTAAATTTCCTTATTTTTATGACAAAGTTTCGTAACTTTTCCCCTACCGCTATAAAAGGCGGTTTTTCTTTTGCTTAATTGTTATCAAAATATGCTTGGGCAAGCGCCATATCGCTTTGGGTAGTAATTTTAATGTTTCTGTAACTTCCGTTAACAACGTATACTTTTGCCCCTATTGCCTCAGCCAGACCTGAATCATCTGTGAAGTTTTGCCCTTCATATTTTTGATGTGCCTTCATAATTAAATTATATTCAAATGCTTGCGGGGTTTGGGTATTGTATAATTTCGAGCGGTCTATGGTTTTTATTATTATTCCGTTCTCGACTTCTTTAATTGTATCTATAGTTTTTGTCATAACAGATATTGCTTTTAAATCTATTACAGATTCGATGCAGGTATTTATTAACTCTTTGGTAATCAAAGGTCTTGCCCCATCGTGAATTAATACATAGTCGCATTTTTCATGTTTTAATCCGTTGTAAACAGACTGTTGTCTGGTTTCTCCGCCTTCTATAATATCAAGATTGTCGTATCCTTTAAATATATCTTGTAACTCATCTATAATAGTTACATTTGCACAAACTATTATTTTATCTATTCTTGGTAGTCTAAACATATCTACTGTATGTTTTATCACTTCGATACCGTTAATTTTTTCCAGAAGTTTGTTTTTATTTCCAAATCTTGACGAGGTTCCGCCTGCTGTTATTATTGCGTTAATTTTCATAGATTACTCCTTAAAGTGGTTGTACAAATTATTTTCGAGTTCTTTTTTAGTAATAATTTTTGAATTGTGATTAGGATAATTTATTTTTAATCCGTTACCTTTTTTTACTTCACCTATTACTGTGAAGTTTTCAGGTTCATCTGCTGTGCCGATTAATCCATAGTCTTCGCCACCGTATAAAATTAAATTTTCATAATTTCCAATTTTTTCTATTGCTTTGTCATGAGGAATTTTATCTATATCAATTTCCATAAGCACATCAGAAGCATCTGATATTGAATACAGAGCATCAGCCAATCCATCTGAGGTGTCCATCATTGCGTAGTCTGATTTTTGTGATAGGGCAATTTGTTTAGAGAAGTCGTATTGAACTTTTGGCATAAGATGTGCTTCGATTAATCGTTCTCGTTCTCTGCTGTTAAATAAAGTTTTCGGGTATTTGCCTGAAAGTATATTCAATCCTGCACCGGAAGAACCGTGTAGTCCTGAGATTACGATTTTTTGTCCTATTTTTGCGCAAGCTCTTGATGAAATTTTTCTGCCGTTTGTTGTGCCTATTGCACAGACAGATATATATATTTTGTCAGCTCCCGTTATGTCTCCGCCTACAATTTCAGCTCCGTTTGCTGCGGCTTTTGCTCCTTTATAAAATTCTTCTATAAATTTATTATCTGTTGATTTTGGAATGGAAAGAGCTACGGTGAGATATTTAGGTTCAGCTCCGCTTGCGCATATATCAGAAATATTAACCGCAACAGACTTAAATCCAATTTGGTATGGCGTTGCAAAATTTCTGCTGAAATGTACATCTTCTACCAGACTGTCTTGTGTAACAGTTATGTTTAATTCTTTTAGATACGCGCAATCATCTCCTATATAGGACGAATTAAGGATGGCTTTTATGTTATTTATGAAATCTTTTTCTTTCATTACTTTAATTCATTTTCGATTAATGCGACAAATTCATCTACAAGAGTTTTATTCCATTTTATGCCGGCATCTTTTTTAATTACTTCAAGTGCTTGAGGCGGTTCCAATTTATCTCTGTATGGTCGTTGTTCAATGAGTGCAAAGAACGCATCAACGATAAGCACTATTTGAGATGTCATAGGAATTTCATCGTGTGAAAGCTTTGCCGGATATCCTGTTCCGTCCCAGTTTTCATGGTGAGATTCTATTATAGGAATTACGTCTTGAATATATGTTATAGGGTTTAATATTTCTCTGACTGCAAGAATCGGATGTTCTTGTATGAGTTGTTTGTCTTCAGGCGTAAGAGGTTCCGTTTTTTTGAAAAGATTTGGCGGAAGAAGCAGGTTTCCGATATCGTAAAGCAGCATAGCAATTTTCAGGTTGTCTATTTCTTCTTTAGATAAATCAAAACGCTTTGCAAGGCTGACAGCCGTTAGTACTTTTAACTTTACTCCGCCTTGTATATGCATACTGTTGTAGGTTTGGGTGAGTAAATCTGCTACAGAATACAAAACTTCACTTTGAGTTGTTGAAGATAAAAGTTTTGATGAAAGTTCATTCCTAAAATCTTCTGACAGAGGTATTTTTTTCTTGTTTATAATATCTAAAAATGCACTGACCGCAAGTTCTTGCCAAGAAGTTTCATCCATAGGTTTTGCAAGTGTAACCTGATTTCTTCCGTTACGTTTTGAAAGATACATTGCCTGATCGGTAAGTTCAAGAATATCTTCTATATTGTCTGAGTGTTCTAAAAATGTTGCAACACCTATACTTGCCGTAATATGTCCTATTGTTTCTATAGGTGTTTCTTCAATTGTTTTTCTAATTCTTTCCGCCGCAATCATAGCACCCTCAGAGCCTACTCCGGGGAGAATTATATTAAATTCTTCTCCTCCCATTCTTGCTGCGGTATCAATTGAACGGGCGTTTGATTTTAAGACTTCCGCAATTGTTTTTATCGCTAAGTCGCCTGAAGTGTGTCCGTATGTGTCATTGATTTTTTTCAAATAGTCTAAATCCAATCCTATAACGCTAAATGGTTGATTTACACGCAATGAACGAATTACTTCTTTTTTCAGATATTCTTCAAAATATCTGCGGTTATACAATCCGGTTAATCCGTCTGTAACTGCTTGCTCTTTTACTTTTTCAAACAAATTGGCTATTGTTATTGCCAGTTCAATTTGCTGAGCGTACATATTCAAAAAATCTGTTTCGGAATCTGCGAGGTCATCCCTTGATGAAAATACTGCAAATATTCCAAACGGTTTTTCCAATACGTACAGAGGAATTGTAATTATTGAACGTACAGATTTATCTTGTAAAATTTCTTCCAATTGATTTTCTTCGATATCCGGCATGATTGCCTTTAGAGTCGAACCTATATCTGTTGTTTGTATAAGCTTTTTATCATTAATAGTGTTATAAAATACCGAATTCTTGGTATAGGCTAGTCTTCTTGATTGTATTGGATTTTTTAATATATCGTCGGCACGTTTAATTGTAATGTCATCGGCTTCTGCGACCACTACAAGATATTCTCCGTTGGTATCTATTTCTTTTTTTAGAATTGTGCTGTGCAGATATCCGAATTCCCCTTGAATACTGTTTACTACAGTTTCAAGAACATTTCTGAGCGGTTTTGCGGAATTCATCATATCAAGAATATTCTGTAAAGAGAGCATCCTTTTATTTGCTACGTCAAGCTCTTTGGTTCTCTCTTCAATTTCCTTTTCTAATTGAAGATTTCGCTCATATATTTCAAGGTAATCTTCTTTTCCGTGGTAAATATTGTCCTCTACCTCGGAGATTTTTCTTCTTACTTCATTTATCTTATCAAAAAATCCCATTTTATCCTGTATATTAATATATCACTTTTCAATTATACACGATTTTGTGATTTTTCAAAATTTTGTTAATAAATATAAAAACTCGCAATCATTTATTGCGAGTTTTGTAATATTTTTAAATGTTTAATTCTGTTAAATTAAGCTGTCAATAAATGATTCAGGTACAAGTTTGGTTTTGCCTGTAAGGGTGCTTCTTACAGGAATCATTCCTTCGAAAATCTCGTCATATCCCAAACTTATGCGCTGTCCGACTTGTTTAGGTTTTTGGAGTAATGATTCAGCTTTATTTGTCATTTTGTTAACTGAAGAGCCAACTTTTCTGACTATAACGCTTGGTTTTACTATTCCTACTTTTACCATATTTAACTCCTTTATTACTTGACCATTAATCCTATTATATTACTAAAATAATTTTGCGGTTAATATTTAACAAATATTATTTTACAAAACATTTAGCAAATATTTAATAACAATGAATATAAAAATTTGCTTGTAAATGATAAATTGTAAACTAATGTTACAAAAAGGAACTTTTTAACGAAAATAAAAGTCCCTTTTTGTATTGAATATTTGTCGATATTAACTATTCACCTATGATTGCGTTGATATCAGCAACCATTGCATCAGGATCAAAACCGTGAACTTTAGCACCTGCTTCAAGGTTTTCAAATCTTGCTGCTGCACAACCCAAACAACCCATTCCGTATTTTTGGAATACTTCGATTGCTTCAGGGTGATTTTGAGCTATTTCTAATATACCCATATCTTTCGTTACTTTTGCCATAATGTTTCTCCTTTTTGACTTTAATTATTTTATCATTAATTAGATTATATAACAAAAAAAGAAGGGCGTGTACAGATATGGAATTTTTCAAAAATTTTTACAAAGAAGACGATACCGTAGTCGGTTTATGTGCATTCAAAAACCGAAACAAACGAATAATTGACTCTTATTCCGGCACAAATGAATTTGAACGGCAATTCGGAGCCACAAAATTACTTTATGAGCCCAAAATTAAGTCTAATATGTTTATGTTCTAATTGAGAATTATGTATCAATATTTGTCGCATAGACGGCGTTAGCTTCAATGAAGTTACGTCTAGGGTCTACCTTATCGCCCATAAGTATATCGAACAACTGATCACATAACATTGCATCTTCAATTCCGACTTTCAACAAGGTTCTGGTTGCAGGATCCATTGTTGTTTCCCAAAGTTGTTGAGGCATCATTTCACCCAAACCTTTGAAACGTTGAATAGTCATACCTTTTTGACCTCTATCATCAATTATTTTTTGAAGTTTTTCGAACGAATGAATTTCGTATTGTTCTGTGTCAGTTTCCAACAGCAATCCGTCGGATTCTTCAATCAAGAAATCTCTAATCAGCGGATAGGCAGTTTTTAATCTCTTATATTCAGAACTCTTTATAATATTTTGGTTAAGTATAACGTGTTCTTCATCATTTGTATTTAACTGAATAGAATATTTAGAATTTTCAGGATTATATTTTAGAGATACTACATAATTTGCCGCTTCGGAAATATTGTAGTTCTTTGCGTGGTCTTGCAAATAATTGTTCAAGTATTCAATTATTTTAGACATTTTATCCTGATCATCAAAATCCTCAGGTGTAATATTTGAACGTACCAAACCTCTTAGTACAACGGCCGGATATAAGTTTAATATCGGGTTGTTGTATGAATTATAAAAAGTTGACATGTTTTTAATAAGCTCAAGCAAATCGTCGCCTGATTTTACATTTGATTTTTTCTTATCAGAAAGACTCAACGATTTTATTCCGCGTTCTTTAAGCATTTTATCCAATGCGTGTTCGTTGTATAAGTACTCGGTATTTTTGCCGATTGTAACTTTAAACAACGGCGGTTGAGCGATATAAACGTGTCCGTTTTCAATTAACGGTTTTGCATATCTGAAGAAGAACGTTAAAAGTAATGTTCTGATATGAGCGCCGTCAACATCAGCATCTGTCATTATGATAATTTTATGATAACGGAGTTTGTCAATATTAATTTCTTCTTCGTTTCGGCTGATATTTATGCCGAAAGCCTGAACCATTGATTGAATTTCGTTGTTACCGTATATTCTGTCCAATCTTGCTTTCTCTACGTTTAAGATTTTTCCTCTCAAAGGTAAGATAGCTTGGAACATTCTGTTTCTGCCTTGTTTTGCGGAACCTCCTGCGGAATCTCCCTCAACTATATAGATTTCGCATTTTTCAGGTTCTCTGTTAGAGCAGTCTGCCAATTTCCCCGGCAAAGTTGAATTTTCAAGAACGGTTTTTCTCCTTGTTAATTCCCTTGCTTTTCTTGCGGCTTCTCTTGCTCTTTGTGCCTGTAAGGTTTTTTCTAATATAGCTTTAGCTATTTTGGGATTAAATTCTAACCATTCTTGAAGTTTTTCTTTTACTGCATCTTGTACGGCACCTAATGCTTCTTGAGAACCTAATTTTTCTTTGGTCTGCCCTTCAAATTCAGGGTTAGGAATTTTAACTGAAACAATTGCCGTCAATCCTTCTCTTACGTCTTCGCCGGAAAGGTTTTGATCAGAATCCTTCAGGATATTATTTTTTCTTGCGTAGTCATTAAATACACGTGTGATTGAATTTCTAAAACCTGTTAAGTGTGTTCCGCCGGAATGAGTGTTAATATTATTTGCGAAAGACAGAACGCTTTCAGTGTATGCATCGGTGTATTGCATAGCAACTTCCACCTGCATATCATTTACAACTTTGTCTATATAAATAGGTTTATCATGAAGAACAGTTTTATTTTGGTTTAAGAATTCAACATAACTTCCGATACCGCCTGCATAGTGGAAAGTTTCTTCAGAACCGGTTGCGTCTATATGGAAAATAATTTTTAAACCTTTATTTAGGAAGGCCATTTCTCTAAGCCTGTTTGCTATAACATCACAGTCTACAACGGTTGTTTCAGTGAATATTTCCGGATCCGGCCAGAAGGTTGTCTTTGTTCCTGTTTTTTCTGTAGCAGCACCTTTTTCTACCGGTGTCATAGGTTCTCCGCGCATATATTCTTGTTTCCACACGTAACCTTGACGGGATACTTCTACTATATATTTTTCAGATAATGCGTTAACTACAGATGCACCAACGCCGTGTAATCCGCCGGATACCTTGTAGCCGCCGTCTCCGAATTTGCCGCCTGCGTGAAGCACTGTATGAACAATTTCTAATGCAGACTTGCCGCTATCAGGTTTTATGTCAACCGGAATGCCGCGGCCGTTATCTTCAACGGTGATACTGTTATCTTTGTGTACAGTTACATGTATATCCGTACAGAAACCGGCAAGAGATTCATCAATAGAGTTGTCTACGATTTCGTATATACAATGGTGTAATCCTCTTTGTGAAGTTGAACCGATATACATCCCCGGTCTCATACGTACAGCTTCCAATCCTTCCAATACACGAATATTTTCCGCACTGTATTCCGCAGATGTTGTGGTTTCAATCTTTTCATCATTGTCCGGTAAATCTACAACTTCTATATGTTCATTCACAGGGCTTTTGTTTTCATTAATTACTTCCTGTGTTGTAGTTTCTTGCATTTCTGACATGTATTTCTCCCCTAATACTTAATTCTACTGTTATAGTAGCATGAACATAAAATTTTTGCAAAAATGTTAAATTTTATTAGTGATTGTAAATGGGTATTTTTATGCGGTTTAAGGTGTTATAGTAGTTTATTTTTCGTTTATAATAATCCTGTTTCTTCCGGTATTCTTTGCTTCATATAGAGCTTTATCCGCTTCATTTAGAAATTCTGTAGTGCCGTCGAAGTTGTTCTGAGCGGCTCCTATGCTGACGGTTAAATTAATTTCTTTATTTTCGTATGTAAATTTATAACTTTCGATTGTTTTGCGAAGTCTTTCCAGAGGAATTCTTGAATTTTGTGCTGATGTCTCAGTAAGCAGTGCAACGAATTCTTCTCCGCCATATCTGAATACTATGTCCGTTTTTCTGAAATTATCCATGATAAGATAGGCAACTTCTTTTAAGATATAGTCTCCGCAAAGGTGTCCGTACGTATCGTTTATTTTCTTGAAAAAGTCTATATCTATAATCGCTATTGTAAGGTCGCTATGATATCTTTTGGAACGCAAGAATTCCCTTTCCACTGTAGTATCAAAATATCTGCGATTATATAACCCTGTGAGGGCATCTGTCATTGAAAGGTGTTTTGTATGGGAATACATGAAATTAATTTTTTTTATTACATCAAGTTTATTATCTTCCGGTATCGGAAAATTTGTTATGATTTCTTCAATATTTTTTTGAATTTTATCCATAACTTCATCAGGTATGTCAAATTGATTCATCATATTTTCTAAATCATCACTCATGTTTTTCCCCTAAAAAATCTCCATAAATAATATTATCATAAAAAACTTAAAAAATTTTTCAATTTTTTGAATATTATCCTCTGTTTAGATGAATTTTTGTAAAAAATATTAAAGTTTTGAATAAATTGTGCCGTCTATAATAACAAATCATTTTAGTAGAAGGAAGCTTTAATGGAAAACAAAGATAAAAACACAGGCGTATCGTTGTTCGGGCAATCCGAAGAATATCTTATAGGTGCAGATCCTATCGAAGAAATTTTTGCATTGAACCTTGGAGATTTTATGTCTGAACATTTAATCTCAGAAGATTTGGCAAAAAAAATCGGTTCAAGCGTTAAAGATAAAAAGAGAAGACTTATAGATCAGTTAAAAGAGCTGGTATCCATTTACTCCCTGAATAATACGCTCTGTGTTTTAAATTTTGAAAACAAGGCGGATTACGCAATATATACGGCTATTGCTAATTCTATTGTGCAGATGCTTGAAGTAAAAAAATGTAATATTTATCTTTCAAGAGACTATGCAAGAGGGATGTCTGTACCGGATTTTGATTTGGTGCTTGTAGGTTCTTCTGTTCAAAATTTAAGAAGAAGCGGATATAAATTAAATGAAAATTCAATAATCAGTGTGTGTTTTGTTGAGTGTGATACGATTAGTGCTAACGGAATTACCGCTGTACCGATGAATTCAAATTCCCGCAAAGTAGGCGTGATTGCGGTTGAGGATAAGCAGGGCAGTTTAATAGAAAAATCGTATAAAGATTTACTTGAAAGCATGGCAAAATTGTTTGCCGCTTCAATGGCATTACAGGCAGAAATTGACAATACAAACCATATTATGGCAAATGAAGATGAAACTTTGGAAAGTGATTTAAAGCACTCCAGAGCTGAGTTAACCGCCTTAATCGGAGATTTGTGTGATTGTCAGCAGAGTTTCGTGGAACATTTAGCAAGAGCCGTTGATACAAAAGGACATTACAAAGTTTCACATTCTAAAAATACGGCAGAACTTGCAAGGAAAATCTGCAAACAACTAGGGTTGAACGAAAAAACAACAGATTTAATATATTATGCAGGATTATTACAGAATATCGGCAAAATAATGCTGCCGGAATCAATGTTTTCAACTACTGCAAAATACACTCCGGAAGAACTCGCCATTATGCAAAAGCAATCTAATATCGGGGTAAATCTTTTGATGAATATAAACTTCTTATCAGAAGTTGTGCCATACGTTACTTACCAGAAAGAACGCTTTGACGGTTCAGGTTCTCCTGAAAGTTTAAAAGGGATGTCAATACCGTTCGGCTCAAGGATTATAGCGGCTGCTGATGCATTTTGTGCAATGACTACCGACAGACCGTACAGAAAAGCTATGGATGTTGATAAAGC
>ONTD01000080.1 GCA_900320675.1 uncultured bacterium | reverse complement strand
AATAAAGGGGCAGGAGCAGCAAGAAATAATGGACTGAATATTGCAAGCGGTGATTATATTTATTTTCTTGACGGGGATGATTACATTGATATAGATACATTAAAATTGATGTACGACAAAATAATAACGGATAATGCAGATATTTGTTTGACAAAAGAAAAAAAATTTGATATGTGTTCATCAGAATTTATTAAATGTGATTTTTCTTTAGTAGAAAGGCTTTTACCTAAAACAGTTCCGTTTAGTAAGATTGACGTTCCTAAAACAATTTTGCAGATTACAGTGCCGAATGTATTTATAAAACTCTTTAGGCTAGAGTTTTTGAAAGAGAATGATTTAAAATTTCAAGAAATAAAAACCTGTAATGATGTATATTTTAGTTTCGGGGCTTTACTGCTTGCAAAATCTATAACGTATGTAAATCAGGAGCTTGCGGTATATAGAGTAAATCATGCGGAATGTTTAACTAAAAAACGCGGGAAAACCACATATTGTATTTTATTAGCATATTTAAAACTGAGAAACAAGCTGGAAGAAAGCGGAATTTTTGAGCAAGTGAAGCATACATATTATGTTGCTGCAATAAATAATTTTTCTTCTGAAATGCGCTACTGTATGAATAGAGAAAAAATTAGTCTTCTGCGTATAGCCTCAAACTTTTTCCCGAAAGAATATTTTAATAGATTTTTGAAAAGAAATAATTGTAAATATAAGTTGCTATTTGGTTTTATAGAAATAATAAAATATAATAAGCAAAACTGTATTACTTTGTTTAAACTTATAAGAATATCTTATAATAATAGTTTAGAAAAAATTTTTTCCATAAAGAATGTTGGAATCAGAAAAGTTATATCAATATTTGGCTTAAAGCTGAAATTAAAAAGCAGAAGGCTGATAGAAAGAGAAAAATACGGTGTATTACAAAATAAAATTAAAGCAGTAAAACAGAATAATACTATGTTAAAGAAAGCTATAAAAGAGATTGTTCATTTTGCCGCTACTCCGATACGTGATAACAGCGTTTTGCTTGTCGAGTTAAATCAATGCCACGGAGAAGTTTTGACAGGCATGGCAAATGTATTTCTGGCTCTTGGATACAATGTTGATGTTATTCTTACGAAAGCGGAATTTGATATGAAGGTTTTTGCAAGGATTGATAACCCTAATCTTAGAGCATTCCCATTGTCAAAACATGCTGCTCTGTTTATTTTAAATAGTAATATAGTAAACCAATACAAATATATATATTTAAACTCTGATATCGAATATTCCGATAAAAGACTTACCGCGGAATTGCTGCATAATATTCCGTTTGATAAATCAAAAATATTACAAATGTTTCATCGTATTGAAAATGCCGATAACCCGATTTATGGAAGTATGAAACGGTTAATGCTTGCAGATTTACCGATAAATCAAGAAAATTTTACGATTGTTAATGCGCATGATTTTGGTGTTAAATGGGTTCATACCAAAAATGAAGTTACTAATTTTATTATTGTAGGTATGATAGATAAGAAACGTAAAAATTATGATTTGCTTATTAATTCTGTTCAAAATTTGGTAAATGAAGGTATTACGAATTTCAAAGTTACAATAGTTGCCAGATCGGGTTCTTTAGAGGATATTCCTAAAGAGCTTCAGCCATATTTTGATTTTAAGGGAAAACTTGATTATGAGGCTTTGTGGTGCGAGATGGAAGAAGCGGATTTCTTCCTAACGCTTCTTGATCCTGAAAATCCGGAACATGACAGGTACATTACCGTCGGAACAAGCGGAAGTTTCCAACTCATATACGGTTTTAGGGTTCCTGCAATTATTGCGGAAAAATTTACCTCTGTTCATAGATTTAATTCTTCAAACAGTGTTGTTTATGGCGAAAATTCCGAATTAACTTCCGCAATGAAATATGCTATTTCTATGAATAATCAAGAATATAACAAATTGCAGGCTAATCTTGCCGAAACTGCGGATGAGTTTAAAAAAGATTCTCTTAATAATTTAAAAAATATTCTGGAAACTGCTAAAACTCCATATAGTTTGAATACAAAATAGTAATCTTTTGCTTGAAAATATATAGGTTTTATCATATTATATTTTCAAAAAAGGGGGTATTATGCCGGAAGATTGTATTTTTTGCAAAATTGCAAACGGAGAGTTTAACACAGAATTTGTATATGAAACGGATAAATTGGTAGTATTTAAGGATATAAATCCAAAAGCACCCATACATTTGCTTGTGGTTCCTAAAATTCATGTTGCCTCATTGAACGAGCTTGATGACAAAGAACTTTTAGGGGATTTGTTGATGGGTGTAAAAGCGGTTACCAAAAAAATCGGGTTAAAATCATACAGAACGCAGATTAATACAGGTAAAGAAGCCGGTCAGGAAGTGTTCCACTTGCATATTCATGTTTTGGGTAAATAATAATGTTTTGTATGTTAATACGCAAAGTTGTTTGTAAGCTATAAAGTTTATACGGAATTGATAATCTTTTATGTTTCTTGTATTATAACCATGCGAGAGATATTTATTTGTTATAAATAAGGAGAAAACTATGAAAAAATCAATCAATGATTTGGGTGATGTTAGAGGCAAAAGAGCATTGGTCAGAATTGACGTAAATGTTCCTCTTGATGCCGATAAAAACGTTACCGATGACACAAGAATTCAAGCAATTATTCCTACAATAAGAGCATTGCAGGAAAAAGGCGCTAAAATTATATTGATGGCTCACTTGGGCAGACCTAAAGGTGAATGGAATCCTGAGTTTACATTGGCTCCGGTTGCTAAACATATGTCAAAAGTTCTTGGTGAAGATGTCTTATTCGTTTCAACCCCTGTCGGGGAAGGTGCAGAAAAAGAGCTTGAAGGCTTGAAAGACGGTCAGGTTGCGTTATTGGAAAACATTCGTTACTATAAAGCTGAAGAAGCAAAAGACGATGATATGACTTTTGCAAATGAATTGGCTAAGTTGGGTGATTTCTATGTAAATGACGCTTTCGGCGCAGCTCACAGAAATCATACTTCTACCGCAAAATTGGCAAAAGTTTTAAAACCTGCTGTTTCAGGATTGTTGATGGAAAAAGAATTGAGATGCTTATCTCAGGCTCTTGATAATCCGACTCGTCCTTTCACTGCAGTTGTTGGCGGTGCTAAAGTTTCTTCTAAAATTGGTGTTTTAGAAAACTTGTTGGATAAAGTTGACAGTATGATTATCGGCGGTGGTATGGCTTATACATTTGTTAAGGCTAACGGCGGTAAAATCGGTAATTCAATATGTGAAGATGACCAGTTAGAAGTTGCTAAAGCAATCGAAAAGAAAGCTCAGGACAAGGGCGTAAAGCTTGTTATGGCAACTGATGTTCTTGTAGCTGATGATTTTTCAGGTAACGGTACTAACAAGTTCGTTAAAATTAACGAAATCCCTGACGGATTTGAAGGTGTTGATGCTGGTGAAGAATCAAGAAAAGCTTTTGCAGAAGTTCTTAAATCTTCAAAAACAATTTTGATGAACGGTCCTGTAGGTGCTTTTGAAAATCCTAAATTTGCAGAAGGTACAAAAGCAGTTCTTGCAGCTATTGTTGAAGCTACCAAAAACGGTGCAACTTCTGTTATCGGCGGAGGTGATTCTGTTTCTGCTGCTAAGAAGTTCTTCAAGGCTGAAGATTTCACTCATGTTTCAACCGGCGGCGGTGCTTCATTAGAATTTATCGAAGGTAAAGTTCTTCCGGGCGTTGCTGCTCTTGACGAAAAGTAAATTCTTATATTTGTGATGTTAAATGAGAGAGGTGTGATTGCACCTCTCTTAGCGTTTTTAGACGCTAAGTTGATATACCCTACCTCTCCCACGGGGAGAGGATACGGATGTGAGTTTGAAAAACTCAATAGCCGTTGGTGAGGGGTTGAACAAAAGACGATAAGTCGTTAAGTCGATAAGACGATAAGTTCGTATCGGGTTATCTGTTTATGCGGGATTGATTTATAAAATACTTTGTGGTGTAATACTTATACAGCGAATTTGATTTCGCGAGTCTATAAGAAAGAAGACAATTTTAAATTGCCGAAAAATATTAAACTAGCTAAGTTTGCCGGTTTTTGTTACGGAGTTAAAAGAGCCGTTGAAACCGCAAAAAAATTAAAAGCCGAAAACCCTGACAAGAATGTATTTGTACTGGGTGAGCTTATCCATAATACTGATGTTATAGAAGAGCTTGAGTCTTTAGGGATAAGGACAATAACTGATGTTCCGGTAAGCGGTGAGGGAATTTGTGTCGTAAGAAGTCATGGAGAAAGTCCTGAAGTTATTGATAAAATTAAAAGTGCTGGCTTTGAACTGGTGGATTTAACATGTCCTGACGTAAAGAAGGTTCAGCAAAAGGCAATTGAGCTTGCAAAAGACGGATATTTTGTCGTTATTGTCGGAAAATCCGAGCATCCTGAGGTTATCGGAATTAATGCAAACGCAAAATTGTGGAGTGATAACGTAGTAGTTGCAAGTTCTGTGGAACAGTTAAAAGAATTTGAAAAAGATATAAAGGCGCACAAACGTGTCGGGGTAGTTGTTCAAACAACTCAAATGTTGAAAACTCTAAACCCTATTGTTGAGTATTTGACTTCAATTTCAAAAGAATTACATGTTGCAAACACAATATGTCAGAGTACAGCAATGCGTCAATCGGAAGCTAAAGAACTTGCAAAAGAAAGTGATTTGATGATAGTAGTCGGTTCTAAAAAGAGCGCTAATACCACACATCTTGCTGAAATCCTAAAAAATATAACTAAAACAATTCATATAGAAAATGATACAGAATTAGATGATTATAACGACTTAATAAAAAGTGCTGAAAATATTTCTATTACTGCGGGAGCGTCAACCCCTCAAAATGTAATTGAAAAAGTTATAGAAAAAATAAAATAATATTTAATAAAAGAAAAGGAGAAAAATAAAAAATGACAACAACATTAGAAAAAACAAACTTAGATGAATTTGAAAAATTATTAGAAGAATCTTTTTCAAAATCATATTCTGTAGCAGATATCGTTGAAGGTACTGTTATGAAAAAAGATAATGACGGATATTTGGTAAGTGTTCGTGGTGCAAAAACCGAAGCATTCTTGCCTAACAGAGAATTACCTTCATCTGAGGAAGAATCTTCATTGGAAGTTGGCGATGAAAAAGAATTTTATGTTTTGAAAGAAGAAAACGATGAAGACGGAATGTTACTTTCATTGAAGAGATTGGCGTTTGCTCAAGCATGGGCTCAATTGAATGATGCAAAAGTACAAGGTGATACAATCTTAGCAAAAGTAGTTTCTATCGTAAAAGGCGGTGTATTAGTTGATGTTGCTGATTTGAAAGGTTTTATACCTTCAAGTCAATTAAGAACAGGTCAGCCGTTTGAAGGTTTAATTGATACAAAGATAGAAGTTAAGGTTCTTGAAGCAGATCCTAAGAAAAACAAATTGATACTTTCTCAAAGACTTGCAGTTGCTGAACAAAGAGATCAAGTTGTGGATAATATTCTTTCATCTCTTGAAGAAGACCAAGTTGTGAAAGGTGAAGTTGTAAGAATTGCCGATTTCGGTGCATTTATTGATATAAACGGTATTGACGGCTTACTTCCAATTTCCGAAATTTCATGGCAGCGTATTAAACATCCTTCAGACGTAATTTCTTTGGGTGAAACTTTAGAAGTTAAAATTATTAAGATTGATAGCGAATTGAAGAGAATTTCACTTTCATTAAAGAGAATGGGTGAAGATCCATGGCAGCAAATTGAAGGTCAATTTGAAGAAGGTCAGGTAATTACAGGTACAGTTAATAAGGTTACCGGTTTTGGTGCGTTTATTAATATATTCCCTGGGGTTGAAGCATTATTACCTGTTTCTGAAATGAGCGACGAAAACGTAAATCCGTTCAATGAATTCAAAGTTGGGGATAGCGTTGAAGTTCTTATTAAGAAATTTACTCCTCAAGAGCATAGAATTGCTTTAAGTACAAAAGACATAAGTAAGAATGCTTAATAGTTTTCATACAAGTATAAAAGGGGCTGGGATGACTCGGCCCCTTTTAATATTTTTATTTAAAATTTAATAAAAATTAATAAACTTTATCTAAGATGGCAAAAATTTTTTTTCTGGTGTATTATTCTAATCATCACATTATTTTAAATAAATATATGTGTGGAAAGTGAAAGTATGAAATTATTAATCGAAAAAGAATTAAATTCTTCTGATAGAATTTTGAAACCGGATTTTACCTCAAAAAGCGGACGTGAGTTGTTGGTGTTTTATTTGCAGTCCAAGTTTAAACAGATTTTGGCTTTCGACAAGCATTGTAAATCACCGTTATTTACAAGTGTAAATCCGAATTTTATAACAAGATTTTCAAAACGATTGATAAATAATCCTAATAAAAGGCTTTTAATCGGAATTACAGGGGAATCAGCTTCCGGAAAATCTACAATTTGTAAAGAAATAAAAAAGAATATAGAAAATTTTAATTTACCGGTTTCCGTATTGAGTACAGATAACTACTTTAATGATATCTCAAAGGAGATTAAGGAATACGGCGGATTTGATAATTTGCGTGATGCGGGATATGATTTGGATTCTCCTGCGAATTTTCAGTTGGATATTTTAAAAAATGATTTAATAAAACTTTCTGAAGGAATAGATATAAAGGCGCCTATGTATTTGCCAAACGGTACCGGAATTTCTCTGCCTGAAGCTCAGGATGTATATTCTAACAAGATTATTGTTGTGGAAGGCATAGCAACAATGTATGAAACGGTTCAAGATGTGTTTGATATTAAAATATATGTTGAAACAGAAAACGATATCAGACGTGAAAGATTTATCTCAAGAGCTTGCAATGAAAGAAATCAGGACGAAGAAAACGCAATTAAGCATTGGAATTACTTGATTGATGCCGGCGAAAAATATGTTAAACCGTTTAGAGATAAAGCGGATCTAATACTTAACGGAAATGCAAATTTAGAATATTTTGCTGATATTTTAGAATATTTTCACACTGTAACGAATAATTTCGAACAAACCCCTGCCTGTTCTTAATAATTCTTAACTATTTGATAAGAAATATTTTTTAGGGGTAATGTCGTATTTTACAGTAGTTCCTGTGTGTTTGTAGCAATAAACTAAGTGCCGAGGTGAATATAAATATAAATATATGTTATTTATATTTGGGATTTTGCTATTTTTTGCGATATATGTTACTATTTGAAGTATGATACTATTAGAAAATTTGTAAAGTTTTTCAAATAAATACACTAAAAGATTGATACATAATTTATCAAATTCTAATATAATCATATTGTCAAAGATGTAAATTCAAATAATGAGAGAGAAGATGGATTTAAAGACTAATATGGAAAATATTACGGAAATGTTTATGAAAAAGAAGTTTTGGACAGTTTTGGGTACATTGATTGTCGGATTGGGACTTGCTGTAAATTTGACGGGATGTACATCAGGCGGTGATGTAGAGGAAGTATCTGATAGTATTCCTGAGCAAAATATAGAGATTCCTGCAGATGATAGTGCAGCCTCAGCGAATGTAAATGTTCCGGTGGATGTTGATACGGATAAGATGGTAGCAATATCTGTTGAGAATTTAGGCAGAGCTAATCCGTTTATGCCGCCGGGAGAAAAACCTTGGGTAAGCCCTAGTGCTCAAATGGCGGTAGAGGGTGTTCCTCAGCAACGTTTACAGTATGACGTATTACCTCCGATTGAGACTCCTAATCTTAGTGTTGATAAAGGTGCTAAAAAAGCGGCTTCAACAAGAGTTTCAGGTATTATGTATGACACGGCAAATCCTTCAGCTATTTTAAACATAGAAGGTTTGGATTACTTGGTAAGATCAGGGGATGTTCTAAACGGATATAAGGTATTATCTATTAATAAATCCGTTGTAACAGTTCAGGTTGGTTCTAACATATACAAAGCCGGTGTCGGTCAGTTGATTGAAGACGGACATAATTTGGTAAATTATAATACCGTTGCGAATTTGAACAGCAAATTTGGCGGTAACACAAGTGGTAAATAGGTATTAATAAATAAGAAAATAAGCAGGAGCAGTAATGAAAGACAAGATTAAAAAATTTATGGCATTAACGATGTTGTTATCATTTGCAATAACAACACCGGCAGCTACCTCGTTAGCAATGGCTTCGGAAGGTGGTTTACTTGCGTATAGTATGGACTATATGCCTGAAATTAGGGCTAGTCAACCGGCAATAGTTTCGTTGGATTCAAAGGATAAGATATCTAACAATAATTCTCTTGTTAGTATAAGCCTTAGGGATTCTGACGTAAAGCAAGTTCTTAGGATGTTTGCAGATAAGGCCGGAAGAAATATTATTTTTAAAGGTGATGTAAAGGGCAACGTTACTATGGATTTGGTAAAAATCCCGTTGGATTCTGCCTTTAATATGGTAATGACATCTCAGAATTTGACGTATACTTTGAAAGATAACACTTTAATTATTGCCAATGCTTCTGATGCGTCAAGTCTTGGAAAACAAGAAATGGCTTTAATTCCGGTTAAGTATATAAATGCAGCTCAAGCAGCACATTTCTTAAACGGTAATATATATGGTATGGGAAAACCGGGCTTATCGAATACTTATGTAGCTTCAGTTAACCCCGGTACTAATGAAGTTATAATCTTCGGCAGCCAAAATGATATAAATGTTGCAAGAACGGTTATCAGTCAGATTGACAAAAAACCTTCGGTAACATCATTCAAGGTAAATCATACAACACCTGCTCAGATGGCAGATTTGATTTGTAAAATGTTGCTGCCGGGAACAGGTCATTTTATTCCTGAATATAATACAGGCGGAGCTGCCGGTGTAGTTACTGGTGGTGCCAGTGCAGAATCCGGTTCTTCAGACAGTAATGTTTCTACTATCGAGTTGGGTAGAAGTGCAATTGCTTGCTCAAGTGCTATAAAAAATGAAGGGAAGAAAGAAAATTCTTCTTCTGACAGTGGTAAAGAAAGCTCTGAAGTAATTTCGCTTGAAACATACGGTATTACTGTTGCATATCAAACTCAGCTGGGTACTGTAAGTATTACAGGTGCTACACCTCAACAAGTTGAAATGATAAAAGAATTTATTACAGAAAATGATAAACGTCAGCCGCAGGCATATATTGAGTTCTCAATTATTGAGTTATCTGAAAGCGGTACCAGAGAATTTGATAACAACTGGTCATTTGTAAGTAAACACTTCAAGTTTAATTACGATGCTTCTGAAGGCCGTACAAGCATGTCTCCATATCAATTCGGAGGACATAGACCTATTTATTCTACAGCAACACCTCAATTGTTGTATTCATTAAGTATGATATTGAAAAACGGTAAGGGTAGAACAATATCTAATCCGAGAATCTTGGTTACAAACGGTCAGGAATCTATAATTGATATGACTGAAGATTACGTAAAAACTGTAACTTCTCAGATTATTGAAGGTACATTCTCAAGTAATGCATCAGTTGAACGTACTTATGAAATCGGAGATGACTTAGGCTTAAAGATTTCTGTTACTCCGTTTATTTCTCCTGACGGGTTCGTTTACTTGAATGTAAAACCTGATTATACAACTAAAGCCGGTGATGTTAAAGTAAAGAATGCTCAAACCGGTCAAGAAGATCTTCAGGCAACTTTATTGAGAAAGAATAATATTGAACTTAAAAATATAAGGGTAAAAGACGGTGATACTCTTGTTCTTGCAGGTATGATGAAAGAGGAAGAAGAAAAAAATGTTTCTAAAATACCTTTCTTTGGCGATATCCCAGGACTTGGCACCTTCTTTAGAAGTACCAGTACAATAAAAGCTAAGACCGAACTGGTTATCTTGATTACACCGAAGATTGTTACAGATGAAGAAGTTTCTTCATACGTAAACGAACGTCCTTCTTCGTTGTAATAAATAGTCAAAGCGATAATAATATATCACATAGTTAGAAGTACAATGAACGAATTACAAAACAGACTAAAAAACAGTATAAATAAGCAAATATTAAGTCAGGTCGACTATACACTGATGGAACAACATAGGTTTGTTCCTATCAGTGTAAAGGACCGTTTTTTGTT
>ONTD01000012.1 GCA_900320675.1 uncultured bacterium | reverse complement strand
ATGAACGTCCGCTACAAGGCATCAGCAAAGTTAAACGATGAAGTTATAATTGAAACTGAAATTTCAAAATTTAACGGACTATCTGTAACATTCTTCCAAACAGTCAAATCTAAGGATTCGGGTAAAACATACATAGAAGCAACCTTTGATGTTGTTGCCATTTCAAATAGCACAGGCAAGCTATACAGAAGAATGCCTGAAATGCTGGCAAAAATCTTTGAAAAGGAATTAAAATGTCTTCAACCCGTTTAAACAAATATATTGCCGCTGCCGGAATTTGCTCAAGACGTAAAGCGGATGAGCTTATTGAGTCCGGAGTTGTTATCGTAAATAACAAACGGATTACCGAGCTGGGCTACCTTGTCGGAGAAAAAGACAAGGTGTTTATTAATAACAAATTAATTCATCCGGTAAAACACCAATATTACAGATTTTTTAAACCGGCAGGATATATTACAACTTCTGATGATGAAAAGGGACGAAGAACTATCTATGACATTTTGCCTCAAGAACTTTGGGGGCTAAAACCTGTCGGCAGACTGGATAAAGATTCCACCGGTTTGTTAATTTTAACAAACGACGGAGATTTGATTAACGAGCTCACCCATCCGT
Source organism: uncultured bacterium (assembly GCA_900320675.1). Taxonomy (GTDB): domain Bacteria; phylum Cyanobacteriota; class Vampirovibrionia; order Gastranaerophilales; family Gastranaerophilaceae; genus UBA1221. The sequence goes on along the minus strand of ONTD01000012.1, from coordinate 2,669 downwards.
CAGTAAAAATACCGAAAGTATATCTGGTATCGGTTAACAAAGCAGTGTCCCCTCATGAACTTGAACAGATGGCTAACGGTATAGAAATCGAAAAAGGTAAAATCGCATACGCTGACATTCAGGTTCTTGAAGTCGACAAATCCCGCACAATGATGAGAATAACCTTATATCAAGGGATGAACAGACAAATCAGAAAAATGTTTGAGTATTTTGGCTATGAAGTTAAATCTCTTAAAAGAATTCAACACGCAACAATACAACTGGAAGGCTTAAAACGCGGGGAATGGAAGCCGATTAAGCCTAAGCAGATTAAAGAGTTACGTAATTTTATAAACAGGATTGAGCAAATAAAAAATGATTAGAATTGCTATAACCGGAAATATTGCATCAGGAAAATCTACAGTTCAAAAAATTTTAGCAGACCTAAGCTATGCGGTTTTAGATACCGACGAAATCGGACACGAAGTGCTGATTAAATACAAAGATGAACTGATAAAATTATTTAACGACTCTGATATAACAAATACTGACGGTTCAATTTCCAGAACAAAGCTTGCCTCAGTAGTGTTTAAGGATAAGGAGTTAAAAAATAAACTTGAGAAATTTTCTCATCCTATAATAAGAGAGGAAATTATAAAATTTTTCGAAAATAATTCTGAAAAAGACCTATGTTTTGTAGGAATACCGCTTCTTTTTGAAGCACACATGGAAGATTTATTTGACAAAATAATACTTGTATACACAAATGATGAAATCAGAGAGAAAAGACTCATTTTAAGAAATAACTATACACCGGAACAAGCTCGTAACAGAATGGCTTGCCAGATGCCGCAAGATAAGAAAAAAGAACTCGCTGACTATATCATTGAAAATAACACAAACCCCGAAGAGTTAAATGAAAAAGTTAAAATGCTATTAAGCATATTTAGCGAGCGAAACAAAACCGTCTAAATAGCTGCTTGTTGCTTTATATGTTACAGTTTTAACTCTGTCGGAACTATTACCCTCAACGACGGTGTAAGAAGATCCGTCCGGAGCTATACTTTTCACTATACCGGTATGAGATCTTTTGTTGCGTTTTTGTATCATAATATCCCCTGGTCTTACTTTTGTTCTTAAGAAGTTTTTCATCTTAGAAGCATTACTTGTAGAAGGAGCTTTAAAATAACAATTATGATTGTATCCCCAATCCCTCAAATCTGATACAGCAGATGAACCGAAATCCGATGGAATTTTTCTTCCTAAAGATTTTCTTACACAATATGTAACAAAATCAGCGCACCAAGGTTGATTTACACCTTTAGAAAACATAGCGTTTCCTCTACTGTCGCTATTTATCTTACCTACAAAGCTTGAAGCGAAGTTGATTAGATTTTTTGAACGACCTTTTGCCGAAGGCAGAAACTCATAATCATAAGTTCCTGTTGTTTTTTTATTCGGATTTTTGTTAAATTCAAATATATTATTAGCAGTTCTTTTATATTTAGCCACGGGAGAATTGTTTACCGAAGGAGCAAATATAGACTCTGCATACATTTTGCCTGTAAAGCTGCCACCTTTACCAATATTATCTATAAAGCTAAACGGATTGCTCTTGTCAAGCGTAAACATAGATTCAACACGTGCTTGAAGATTCCACAGTCCTGAGAAAAAGCCTGCGAAATTTGGCATTGATATTCCTGTTAATCTGTTTAGATATAAACTTTGCATAAATAACCTTTAACCATTTTCCCTGTATTAATATAAAGTATTTTTTTAGATAAAAATTGCTTATTATAACCGGATTGTTTACATTTATACACAAAAAAACGACCTTGCGAAAAGTACACAAGGTCGTCTTTTTTATAACTAATAAAATTAGTATCTGTAGTGAGCAAAAGCTTTGTTAGCTTCAGCCATTTTGTGGGTATCTTCACGTTTTTTGCAAGCGGAACCAACACCGTTTGAAGCATCGATTATTTCGTTTGTCAATTTATCAATGAAAGATTTTCCGCCACGTTTTTTAGCTGCTTCAATTAACCAAGAAGAAGCAAGTGCAAAACCTCTGTCAGCTTTTACTTCGATAGGTACCTGATATGTAGAACCACCTATACGACGAGCTTTAACTTCCAACAATGGAGTTGCATTTGTCATAGCTTTTTGGAAAATTTCTAAAGCTTTTTCATTAGTTCTTTCTTCAATTTTGCTTAATGTAGCATAGAAGATTTTTTCAGCCAGTGATTTTTTACCTCTTCTCATAATTCTGTTGATGAATTTAGAGATATCAACACTGTTGTATACCGGATCTGCTAAAGGAATTCTTTTTGCAGGTTTAGAACGTCTTGACATTACTACTTACCTCCTTTTTTATCTCTTTTAGCACCGTATTTAGATCTTGACTGTGCACGATTAGCAACACCTGCAGTATCTAAGGTACCACGAACAATATGGTAACGAACACCCGGAAGGTCTTTAACCCTGCCGCCTCTGATAAGAACAACACTGTGTTCTTGAAGGTTATGTCCAATACCCGGAATGTATGAAGTAACTTCAAATCCGTTTGTTAATCTTACTCTGGCAACTTTTCTAAGTGCTGAGTTCGGTTTTTTAGGGGTTGTAGTGTAAACCCTTGTACATACTCCACGTCTTTGAGGACAATTCATCAAAGCAGGAGATTTTGTTTTGTCTGT
>ONTD01000110.1 GCA_900320675.1 uncultured bacterium | reverse complement strand
TTTTGCAACTTCGTTGCAGTTCGCTCAATTTCCTCGCTATCCGGACTCGTTTCACTCCGTCCGTACGCAAATCCGCCGAACTCCAAATTAGAGTTTCTCATACTTCCTGACATAATAAAACAGGATAGAGATAAACCCTATCCTGTTTTATTACGCCCGAAGAGATTCGAACTCCCGACCTTTTGGTTCGTAGCCAAACGCTCTATCCAGCTGAGCTACGGGCGCACAATCCATCTCTTCCAAAATTCTATCAAGAACATTTTTTATTTTCAAGCACTTTTTATTTTACTTCATTTACTAATTTAAATAGTTTTTTCACTATCGGATATGATAATACTGCCGGTATTAGTGATACTACCAATAATACCGGTATTATCCCCTTCGCCTGTGCTATAAATCCTATTCCGGTCATTATTATTGCGACTACGCCCCACGAAAATCCGTTTATAAATCCGCCAATTATGCTTTTATATTCAGGTATTGTACTCTGTGCCATTACCATGGTTACAGGTACCGCAAGCCATTGTACTAATCCCATTAATATAAATACTATTAATGATGCTGTCGGTATAGTTTTATATGTTAGTGCAAATACTACCATCATCGGAAATGTCATCATCATTGAAAAATAAAATACATTCTCTGTTCCAACTTTTTGCTCAAATCCTCTGCTTAAAAACGAACCTATTCCGCCCGCAAAGTTAAATGCAAATAGTGCAAACCCTATGTAGAATGCGTTATAGCCCATTTCCTTCCATAGGAATGGCAATAGTATGCAGGATGATGTCGTTACAAGAGTTTTTAACATTGCAATCACATTTAACAAATTTAATCTTCTGTTTGTTAATATTCTCTTAAAAGTATCTGTAAAATCCTTGTGTGTCTTTATTTCTTTCTCGTCATCTTTGATTTTAGGAACAAATAAAAACATTGTTATTCCAACTGTTATGCCGATTATTGCAAGTATTGGCATTCTGTCTAATCCCAAATACTGTGTTACTCCGGCCGATATTATCGGTCCGGATGCAAATCCTAAAGTACCTAAACCCATGAATATTCCCATGTTTTTTGCCACATCAGTCTTGGTAAACCTTACCGCTAATCCGAGTGCTTGCGGGTGAAAAAAACTGGAACCTAAGCTTCCCAATATTACAAAGGCTATTAATACGCCTAAATGCTTTGCTGCAGGTGCAAATGATATAAATACTGATGTAAATAATATCCCCCAAAATATAAAGGCTCTTTTTTGTAAGTTGTCGGCAAAAAAACCAAAAACCGGTTGCAGCAGCGATGCACATATATGAGATAAACTTAATACAATGGTCGCTATTGCCATAGTTATCCCCAATTTCATTGCTATAAATGGCATGATTGGGTTGAGCATTCCTGTATATATGTCATTTGTGAAATGCGCCGAATTTAGCCAAAATTGGGTTTTCCTTTCGTTAAAATCCTGCATATCTTTACTCTATTGTTGTATATTTATATTCGCAATTATTATTTAGTTTTTCTTCAATTTCTTCAAAGGTCAATAGTCCTTGTGTTGCTCCGAATTTTGATACTACGCCGGCTGAGTTTACAGATGCATACATCAAAGATTTTCCAATGTCTGTTCCTGTACGATTTAATGCGGCGCAGAACGTTGAAGCAAATGCATCTCCGGCTCCGAGTGTGGACACTACCGGTCCGTCCCATACAGGACAATAGTAAAATTTCTTTCCGTCATAAGCATAGGCACCTTTACCCCCATCTGTTACGACTATTACCTGATAATCCGAAACCTTTAATTTTTTGAGCATATCTTTTATGTCAGGATGGATTAATTCATCTGAGTATTTTACCTCTCTTGTGTCCGGTCTGACTTCTATTTTTGTAGCCATTGCAGCTTCTTCTTTGTTCATTACTACTATTTGTGCCGTTTCCAGTATTTTCTTTAAGTAATTAAATCCCTTTTTTATGCTCGTTGAACCTGCATTAAAGCATACATATACGTTATTGTCTTTTGCAAAATTTACAATATCATCCAATACCTTGTTGCTTTCGCCGTTTAATGGCGCAATGTATAGTAATTTTGAATTTTTTATCGCATCAAAGTTTATTTCGGATTTCTTTATATGTGCATTTGCTCCGCGATGGGCGAGTACTGTTCGGTCTCCCTGAAAACTTACAAGTATTATCGAAAATCCAGTACTGTCTGAGGAATCTTGTATTTTATTAGATAAATCTACTGTGGTATTTTTAAAGAAGTTTAAAATGCCTTCTGAATAAATATCATCCCCTACTTTAAATATAGCACTTGTTTTAAAGCCTAGGTTTGCAAAATTTGTTGCGGTATTTACTCCGCCGCCGCCCACTTGTGATGCAAAATCGGATACTTCAAGTTTTGCCCCATATCTGTAGCTCATAAATTCTGATTTTTTATCTTTTGCCGCAACTGATACTACGTTAGCGTCCTCACACTCTACAAATACGTCCATTGTTGCACTGCCGATTGTTATGACATCAAACATTTTACTCTCCTTTTACATTTCCCTTTCCTAATACTAGCATAAATATAAATTTTTCTTAATATAGTAACAAATTTTTATTTTTAGGATGTATATTATTATAGATAAGAGATATAAAAGGATATAATAATGTTTGTTAAAAAAATTGAATTTACCCCTGTTGTGGAGAGAAATTTTCACAATTTTAAGCATGAGAAAAATAATGAAAATTCGAAAAATAACTATAGTAATGAAAGTATAAAATTTGCATATAGAGATTACAACATAAGTTTTGGTACAAGGCTATTTCGCTCACCGGAAAATTTTTATGAGCAGGATTTTAATAAAAATAATATGCCGCTTTTGATGAAGAATTACCTTTACGCGGATTACCCTGCAAGACGCTCTATGCCGCCGGCACACCTTATGAAGGTAGTTTATGAGGATATAAATGATATTGAATCTCTTGAATTTGTAAAACGTGTTTTTAGTAAAACTGATAACTATGAACCGCTTTTTGCAAATTTAACAGATACCCCTAAAAGAAATGCCAAAAAGGGTGTGGTTTCCGAAGTTGAAGCTATGAAAGATGAATTTAAAAATGTTCCTTTATTTAAGGACGGAAACTCTAACTTTGGTTTGTATTTGCTCAGAAAAATTTATTTTGAAGGAAAAACCCTTAATGAAATAAATAAAGATTTTAAAAAAGATTTGTCAAAAGTGTACGAGGGACTTATTGAGTCTGATATAAAATATGATGATGTGTATGCTTACGGTATTAAATTTCCAAGACAATCCTTTTGGAATTCCTTTACTGCAACAAGAGAGGATTTTCCATACGTATATAAACCTCGTAAGCTAGTAAATGTGAATACCGATATGCAAAAAAAAGACAGAACTTTGTCTGATATTATGTCCGGCAAAAGTCAAAGTGTTCCTTCTCATAAACCTCAAAGGTTTAAAATTAAAAATGATGCTGAGGGAAAACGTATTGGTGATGCTATTATAAGTTCTGTTGGCGGTAGACATTCTTTAGAAAATGGACTTCGCCACAGAGCCGGTATCAGGGACAATGAAGAATTGTCATTTGTTAGCAAGTACTTTAGTCAAATTATGAGTGTATCATTAGAGCGCATGCATGCCTCTGAAGTTATGAAAGACTTCTTTTCAAATTATGATAATTTAAATAAAAAACAACGTGAAAAATTCAATGCTTATTGGCGTTCAAATCCGAAGATGCGCGAACTTCAATCTCTTGCTATATCGGATACAATAAAGTTATTTTTTGAAAATTACGGTGCTGACGGCAATAATTCGGAATTTCAGGAATTGTTAAATTATGCAGACTCAATAAAACCGCTAAGGGATGCAAAAATTGCCGAGCATAACAGGATTCAATCTGAATATGATGAACTTGCTCGAATTCTGTCGGAAGAGGATATTGCTAAAAATAAATCCGACAGTCTTAAGTCTGATGTTGGTGAAGTTAAAAAGCTTTCTGAGGATGAATTGCAGAGGATATTGGAAGAAAAGGCTATTAAAAACGGTGCTAAGGTTTATACTTTCGATACGAAAGAAGGTGTATACAGAATTGTACTTAATATTGATGAGGAATTTGATAAAGTTTTCAGAAGGCAATTTTCTCTGCTCCCAAAACCACTCGTTTCAAAATTTCTTAATTTTAGCAAAAAATCACCTCTTGCTTCAGAAGAATATTTTAAGACGGTGGCATTAGTACCGTCTGTTCCCGATAACGTAAGAGAGATTCTTATGCCTTCAGTCAGAAAATGTCAGGAAGTCTCAGATAATATAAACAGAAGCTTTGACTTGAAGTACGGTCAAGCTCTGCTGTCGGGGGAACAGGCGCTTGCTGAAATGCTTATTCGTAAATCGGGTATTCAAAATGTTAGCCTGTTACTGTCGCGTGCTGTTGATTTATGTAATTTTGCATCGGATAAATTAAATATTTCAGCTTGGAGTGAAGAAGAAAGAAACATGATAGAACAAGCTTATGCTTCTTATATTCAGCCGATGAAAGATTTCAGAGAAGCAAAGAATATTAGAAAAGCTTTTATAGAATATTTATCAGCGATATCGCCTGATTCAAAAGATTGGATACCGGTTGGTCATTTGGATGAAATTCATTCGTTGATTGCTGCAAATCTTAGGATGTATCCTAAGTTTAAAGATGAATTATCGGATCTACTTATAAAAATAGGGTTTATAGAGAAATATGGCGGTAGTTCAAGGATTTTGTTAAAGGATGATGTTCCTGAGCTTGTAAAAAATACAAAAGCAAAATTAATATTTGAAGATCTTTTATACAGATACCCTCATTCAACAATTCCTTTTCTTACTTTTGAACCGAATAATATTTTAAATTATGTTAAATCAGAAGGGCTAAAGTCTTCATTATTAAGTAGATTTGCTGCGTCATTTATAAAATAAGTAAAAAAATACCGGATGTATTTTGCATCCGGTATTTTTTCTATATAATCATATTTTATGCAGGTTCTTCTTCTGTTTTTTTAGAGGCTTTATCAAGAAGGTTTTGAAGTTTTTCTCTGATTTCATCGCCTTTTTTCTGCATTTCTTCTACTACATTGTCTGCTTTTGTTTGAATTTCTTTTACTGTTTCATCTGCCTTAGCTGCTGCTTCTTTTGCAGAAGATGCAAGCATTTCTCTTGTTTCTTTACCTGATTTTGGAGCTAGTAATATCCCTGCTATTGCGCCGATAGCTCCGCCTACTATAAAACCTGCTAAAAATTTTGATGCTGACATAATTGTTACTCCTTTTCTTGTTCGGTTATGATTATTATAACAAAATTTTAGGTCAAATAAATTGTCCTTTAGTATATTATTTGTTTTTTGCAAATAATCTCCACATTGTACCAAATCCGTTTATTATTCCTGAAAACAGAGAGCCTGTTATAGCCTTTGTCTTTCCGAAGGTGCTTTCTACCGCATCCTTAATACTGCCCATATTGTTATCAGTATTTTTTATAATGCTGTTAACTGATTGAAGTGTTGATTGCAGTTCATCCAGCGTCGGTTTTAGTTCGGTATTAAGCATAATAGAAGTTTGGTTTAAATTTTTAACCAATGCAGATAAATCTATTAGCAATTTTACCAGGAAAACCGCAACAACTATGAATAATATTCCGGTAATCCAGGCAAGAAATGTTAATCCGTGATTAAGTGCAACTTGTGAAAAATCCATATTCACTTTCCTTTACTTTTTAGTATTCAAATTCGTTTTCGGAAGACTCTAATGCTTTAGCTTTTTGCATTTTTTGTGATTTTAGCATATTGTTAAACTTCCTAAATTGTCTTTCCAATTTATATTTAGCTAAATCGACTGATTCGAGTGCTTGCTTTTTCGCCTCCAGAATTGACGGAGCATTTTTTTCATAAAATTCGCTGGCTGCCTCTTTCAATTTCTGGCGAGATTCTTCTCCCGGTTTTGGGGCATATAATACACCGGCAATAATTCCTCCGACAACACCGGCAATTAAACCAAGACCAAATGCCATTGATTTATTTTTGCACATTATTAACCTTCCTTTCCTTTAATGAGTTTATTATAACATATTTTTATTATTTGACAAGATTAGCGGCTTGGAATGCTTGCCCAGAAGTCTCTTAAAATTAACAGGTACTGCAATACAGTTGCAGCTCTTTTAAATTTCATTTTAAAAACGAGTATTATCATATAGATAAATGCCATATTTATCAACTTGTTTTTCATTTCTTTTCGTTTTTTTATTACAAATTCCGTAGCTTTGCCCAAGATATTTTGGGTAGTAATTAGAATTTCTTTAACTTCTTGGACTGTTTTTATAATGTCATTCCCGCAATTTAGTGCATAAGTTCGGCAACAATTAATTTTTTTATCGCCAAGAATGAGTAATCTAAGTATAAATCCGAAGATTATCAATTCAGCTATAAAAATTGTTGCGATAAATAAATACATTTTTATTTTCCCGACTTTTGTATTATTATAGAGATATTATATTAGATAAGAGCTTATAAAGGAATACGTCTAAAGGACTATTTATGTTTGATAATTTAAAATTTTATATTTCGCTGATTATAGCACGAGGAGCATATGCGGGGATTAAATTATTTACAAAATCTTCCGGAACTTCATTTGCCGGAAAGACTGTTTTAAAATTTAATCCGAATTTCCTTGTAAAATGTAAGAGTTTCATAAAAAAACAAATAATTACAGTTTCAGGTACAAATGGCAAAACCACGACATCCGGACTTGTATCTCATATTTTAGAAACCGATAAAAATTCTGTTATTCATAACCTAAAAGGTGCAAATATGCTTACCGGTGTTGCAAACATGTTTGCATTGGAGCTGTATCCTTTTAAACGGTTCGATTATGCTGTTATTGAGTCTGATGAAGCATATTTGAACAGGTTGTATGACTATTTGCCGTCCGATTATTTGATAGTTACTAATCTTTTCAGAGATCAACTTGATAGGTATGGTGAGTTGGCTACAACTGCATCTTTTATTCAAAAAGCGATTGATAAAAATAATGAGTTAAAATTGTTCTTAAATGCGGATGATCCTTTGGTTGCTAATTTCGGCAGCAACAGAAGCGGTGTAATATACTTTGGTTTTGAGGATGTTGAATATTGTTATGAAGTTGATAAATCAAATGCTCCGACAGAAGTATTTAATTGTGTGTGCGGTAATCCGTTAACCTATTCAAAACAGTTTTTTGCTCAGCAGGGACATTATTCTTGTACTTGCGGCTATAAAAGACCGGACTGTAAATATAGGGCAAGCGTAAAAGTATATCCGGATTATTCCGAGTTGAAAATAGACGATAATATATTTGTAACACATCTTGTGGGCTTGTATAATGCTTATAATGCCCTTGCATCAATTGTATTCGCTCTTGAATTAGGTATTGATATTAATACAATACAGGCAGGTTTAAATACATATAAATCTATATTCGGTCGTACTGAAAAAAGAATTATTAACGGTCATCAAACCTTGATCCAATTAATAAAAAATCCCACAGGTGCAAGTGAAGTGCTTAAAACAGTTGATTTAAATTCTAATATTGTCGTTGCTATAAACGATAACTTTGCTGACGGTAGGGATATTTCGTGGTTGTGGGATAGCGATTTTGAACAGTTAAGGGATGCAAAACGTAAGGTCATAACTTCGGGAATAAGGGCAAATGACATGGCAACAAGACTTAAGTATGCAGGCGTTCCTCAGGATAGAATTGAGGTTATACCTTCAATAAAAAAGGCAATTGAATATGCTGCTGAGGATTCAGATAAAAATATTCATATTACGATTTTACCGTCGTATACGGCTTTGTTAAAGATTAATAAGGAGAAATTCAAATAATGCTTTTAGGTGTAAATATAGATCATGTGGCAACATTAAGAAATGCAAGGGGCGGGATTGAACCCGATGTTATACAAGCTGCGCTGATTTGCGAGGAGAATGGCGCAACTTCTATTACTACGCACTTAAGAGAGGATAGAAGGCATATTAAAGATGATGATGTATATACTTTAATTAAGACAATAAAAACAAAGTTAAATCTTGAGATGGCAATGGCTGACGATATTCAAAAAATTGCGTTGAAAATTAAGCCTTATTCTATATGTCTTGTTCCCGAAAAAAGACAGGAAGTTACGACTGAAGGAGGTTTGGATGTAGCTTCTCAAACTGAAAAAGTCTCTGAATTTATCAGACCGCTTTTAGATGCCGGAATTATTGTAAGCTTGTTTATTGATCCTGATTTAAATCAGGTTCAGGCTTCCGCTTTGACGGGTGCGCAATTTATTGAAATGCATACAGGTTCGTATTCTGAAGCTTTTGCGTCAAATAATGAGCAAGATGAATTTTTAAAGCTTAAATCTGCTGCTAAATATGCTCAATCACTTGGTTTAAAGGTTAATGCAGGGCATGGCTTAAATTATCAAAATGTTCACCGTATGAAGGAAATTGATGGATTATACGAGCTCAATATCGGACACAGCATAATTTCGAGAGCTGTCTTTACAGGACTTCCTGAGGCTGTCCGTAAAATGAATGATTTAATAAAGTAATTTTGAGGTACATATGGGAAAATCAAAAGAAGAAATTATTGAAGAAATGCAGCAAGTTGTTGAACAGATGCGTCAGGATGATATTGAAGATAATCCGGATTCTGAGTTTGAAATATTTGAATGCGATTGCTGCGGAAAGGGAAAACCGCTTGCGGGTTCGATTGAGTATTCTGGCTACAGACTTTGTAATGAGTGTGTACTGCTTGCGGAAACAGGTTTTGCACTCGGAAAGTTTGATAACGTTCAGCAGCTTATTGATGCGATGGAAGATAACAGACTCGAAGGTTTATGTAATATAATAAAAGAAGAAGAACGTAAAATTAATAATTAGTATGCTATAGTGTTTATGTTGGATTAAAAAATTTTGAATGGAGGTTAGTATGGAAAGCAACAAAGATTATACGCTTACATTGATATTTTCTTGGCTGCTGGGTTGGCTTGGTATTCACAGATTTTATACCGGTTATATCGGAATAGGGATAATCCAGCTTTTGACAGCAGGCGGATTTGGTATTTGGTGGATTATAGATTTCATATCTGTATGTTTTAATAAGTATAAGACTTCTGACGGATTGGATTTGGCTAATCCGAGTGAGACGCTGGGTAAAGTCGTATTTTTTGTTTGGCTAATTCTTTTAATAGGCGGTACTTCTGCCTCATCAAAGTTAGTCGAAATATTTTCTTCTGCATCTTTTCACTAATTGGGTATGAAAAAACCGGCAATTGTTTGCCGGTTTTTTCTTTATTGTATTGATAATTACTATTTTTGTTGTGCGGAAATTGCGTTTGCGATAATTTCCATTTCATCTAAAGAGGCATATACAGCATGGCATCCGCAATCAACATATAAAATTTGACCTGTTGTTCCGGTTGATAAATCAGATGCTAAATACAAGCCGGCTTTACCAACGTCTTCCAATGCAACGTTACGTTTAAGCGGAGCTTTTGCAATTGCTGCTTTAAGCATCTTGTCAAATCCGGAAATGCCTTTTGCAGCAAGTGTTTTAACAGCACCTGCTGAAATGCAGTTAACTCTAACGCCCTTCTTACCTAAGTCAGCTGCTAAATATCTCATAGAAGATTCTAAGGCTGCTTTAGCTACACCCATTATGTTATAATTTGCAACAACGTATTCAGAACCTAAGTATGTAAGAGCAAATATAGAGCCGCCCTCGTTCATAATTGGTTCAGCATGCTTACAAAGTGTAATTAGTGAATATGCACTTACACCCATTGCCAAATCCCAACCTGCACGAGATGTATCAATAAATCTGCCTTGTAAATCTTCTTTTGCTGCAAACGCTACAGCGTGTACAACAAAGTCTAATTTTCCGTATACTCTTTCACATTCTTTAAATACTGCCGCAACTTCATCTTCTTTTGTTACATCGCATGACATGATGATTTTTGCGCCCATTTCTTCAGCTAATGGTCTTACCCTTTTTTCCATAGGCTCTCCGGCGTATGTAAATGCTATGTCTGCACCTGCTTCATATAGCTGTCTTGCTATTGCATATGCAATACCGTGAGTGTTTGAAACTCCAAAGATAATCCCTTTTTTGCCTTCCATTAATTTCATAATATAACTCTCCCTTTTTGTATTTTAAATCTAAGATACCTGTTTATATTATCAAAAATATGGATTAATGGCAAACAGATTTAAAATGTAAACATATGTTACAAATGCGTTTATAAACGGTCAATTTTTGGCTGAGTATATACTTTATATATATAAGTACTAAGATAGAGAGGCTTAATTATGGTAGATATTTCAAAATCGATTCCGTCAATCAGGTTTTCTGAGCTTGAGAAAACTACTACGATCAAGAAAACATCCGAGGCATCAGCCTCTTCTAAAACTATTGATGTCAAAGATGTAAAGAATTCTGCAGCAAATAAGATGAATTCAGGTGCAATTTGGGATGCAAGTGAAAAAACTTCTTCTGCAGGTTCTGTAGTTAAGTCGTCAACTACGGAATCAGAGCCTGTTACTAAAGAGAATGCTGAGGCAAAAGTTGAATCAGCAAAATCTCAGATTTCTGATGGAGAACAGACTATAACAAAGGTTGAGTCTCAACAAGAGCAGTGCAAGAGTAAAGAAGCCAGCGTGAACAATCAAATGGAGGTTATTCAAAGCAATCAGGCGGATGCTCAAGAAAAGACTAAACAGATAAATACCAGTATAAAAGAACTTAACGAAGAAAATAAGAGCATAAATAAAGATATAGAACAAACTACAAAAGAGGTTGAAAAACAGAAAAAAGAAATACAACAAAAAGAAGAAAAAGTTAAAAAGCTGCATTCTGAGGCTGAAAAACTGCAAAAAAGCAGCGATCCGAAAGATAAACAAAAGCTGCAAAGTATTGCAAAAGAATTAACTACTATGACTAACACACTTGCCCAGATGACCGGTAAGTTAGCTAAAACTCAGCAGACATTGGTCTCAAAAAATGTTAAATTACAGACAAATGTAAATCAACAAAATCAGTTTTATGCTCAGATGCAAACTACCGGACAGCAATATCAATCGAATAACAATAAGTTAAGCGAACTTGCAACTTCATTAAATCAAATTGCAACAACGGCAAATGAGTTGGGAACAACGGCGCAAACTGCCGGTAAAAGTCTTGATGCAGTCGGGAAGGCCTTGATTGCAGCCGGAACTGCCGGTACTATATTCTCATTTGGGGCATCTGCATCGTTAATCCCAACAGGACAAAAAGCTTGTACCGTAGGCGGACAATTGAATAAAGTCGGTACAGGTATTGTTGCGGTTGCAAAACCGGCAATGGGAGTTTCACAAGCGGCAATGGCTTTAACCAGTCCGGCCGGCGCTGATTTTTCAACGTTCGTAGGTGCCGCAGCGTCCGCCATGTCTAACGGTTCCAGTCTTTTAGGACAAATTGGGGCTTCTAATACAAAATTAGAAGGAATTTCTCAGTCTATTAATGAATTTTCAAAGAAAGCTCAGGAATTTAACAAAGTAAAGGATGCTGTTGTTAAAATGGCAGGCGGTGAAGACAAAAATGCCGGTGAAGGTCAAAATGGCGATGCTATAGAATCAATGATGGCTGCAATAAATGGTAATGGCGGAGATAATTCGAATATGTCCACCGCAACTCCTACTTTTGTTTCAAACGGTAATAATACGGCTTCTGCGTTAGGTAATATAATCGGTGCTGTTGCAGGTAATAATAACGGAAACAATAACAATGCAGGTAACATAATTTCTTCGGTATTGAAACTTTTCAGTTAATGCGGCAGCTATTGTTATAAAATATTTTTCATGCTAAAATTTCCTCGTACATATATTATGAGGAAATTTTTATGCAAGCCAGAAGAGCCGCAAGAGAATTAGCATTTATACTATTTTCACAATTTGATAAAAAGATACAGACGTATTCTAAGTCTGATTTTGAGGATATCATGTTAAAATCTGTCAGAATTTTGACAGGTAATGCAAGTGATGAATTAAAAACATCGTTGGGCGCATTAATTGATATGAAAAATAAAATTAATGACTACGAAGCGGAGCACGAAATTAATTTAAGCAGACCTATTGATGCGTCAAATATTCCGGTGCCGTTGCCAATGACATCTGATATGGCAGGCAGAATTGAAGAAATGATTGATATAGCGGAAAAAGCAATGCTTGCTTTGGAAATTGCCGAGTTTGCAACTTTAGATTCTCAAAATGAGGTTAAGGATTATACTATTCAGATTGCGGAAAACTTCCAGAAATATCATGTTGAAGTTGATAATGAAATTAAAAAATATGCTAAAAATTGGGATATTGACCGCTTGGTAAAAATGGATAAAGATATATTGAGAATTGCCATAATTGAGTTGTTGTATATAAAGGAAACCCCTATGAAAGTTGTTGTAGATGAAGCTCTTGAGTTGGCTAAAAAATATTCTACTGATGATAGTTATTCTTTCATAAACGGAATTTTGGCAAAAGTTATTGTTGAAAACGGTTTGAAGTAATGTTTAATTTTTTTAAAGAGAGTTTTAATAATCTAAAGAATGTTGTTTCTAACACTGCACAAAATTTGGTAGGTAATGTTGTAGCTTCTGTTTCAGGTGAAAATGAGTTCTCGGAATTCGTATTAGAAGATATGGAAGATACTCTTATCAGTGCGGATTTAGGTGTAAGTTATGCATCAGAGCTTGTTGATAAGCTTAGAAATAAAACAGATGTAAAACCGTCTGATGTGAAAGATTATTTGAAATCTGAATTTAAATCTACTTTGTCTAAAGCCGGTTCTACTGTAATAAATTATATTGATAATGATTTAAATATCTACTTTATTGCCGGTGTAAACGGTGCAGGGAAAACAACATTAATTGCTAAACTTGCATATAAGTTTAAGCAAGAGGGGAAGAGGGTTTTAATAGCCGCCGGTGATACATTTAGAGCGGCAGCGGAAGAACAGTTAAATATATGGTCAAATCGTGCGGGAGCTGACATCGTACGAAAGGATAAAGCAGATCCGGCATCTGTCGTTTATGAATCTATCCAAAAAGCTAAGTCGGAAAACTATGACGTAATTCTCGTTGATACTGCGGGCAGATTGCAAAATAAGTTTAATCTTATGGAAGAATTGTCAAAGATAAAAAATGTAATAGATAAGAATGCTTCTGATAAGTTAAGGGAGTGTATTCTGGTATTGGATGCTAATACCGGACAGAACGGTTTACAGCAGGCGAAAGTATTTTTAGAAGCCATTAATATTACATGTGTTGCATTGACTAAGCTCGACGGTTCGGCTAAGGGTGCTATTGTGTTGGCGATTGCAAAAGAGCTCTCACTGCCTGTAAAATTGATTGGCGTTGGTGAAAAAATGGATGATTTAAAACAATTTAATGCAGATGAGTTTATAGATGCTCTGTTTGAGGAGTAGGCTATGAAAAAAGTTCTTGAAACTGCAAAAACTCAATCGGGTAATATTATAGAATTGATTGGTTCTGACGACACTCTTGCAGAAAAAAGAACTCTTATTATCGGGGTGTTTCATGGTGATGAACCTCAGGGTAAATATTTAATAGATGAATATTTATCCTTAAAAGCAATGAGGAATAATTTGTTATTTATACCTTGTTTGAATCCGGACGGAATGGCGCTAAACACCAGAACAAATGCTTGCGGGGTAGATTTGAACAGAAATTTTCCAACAAAAAACTGGGGAGAGGATACATCAAAAGCTGGATCAAATCCTGATGATTATTATTATGGGGCTTCTCCTGCAAGTGAAATAGAAACAAAGTTCGTTGTAAGTGTTATTGAAAAATATTCACCGAAATTGATTATAACGTTACATGCTCCGTATAAGATTGTGAATTTTGACGGTCCGGCACGTAAAGTTGCGGAAAAAATTTCATCAATAATCGGTTATCCTCTTGAAGAAAGCATAGGTTATCCTACTCCGGGCAGCTTTGGTACATATTGCGGTGTGGAACGAAATATCCCGACTATTACACTTGAGCTTGACGAAAAAATACCGGTAGAGCAACTCTGCCAACCGGTATTTAATATATTTGATATTGTTTGATTTTTATTACCAGAATTTTATTTTATAAACAAATTTTTTGACCGGTGCGACAACGTTATCTTGCCAAGCTTGTGCCCAAGTTCTTTCTGTTTTAAAATCTTCTGTGTCGATTACAAATGTATCTCCTGCCGGAGCTTTAGTGCCGTCATATGTTGCGTATTCTTCTCCGTCGCTTTTCCGAATTCCTTTTCCGGGTTTATATTTTTGTTCAATGCTTGGGTTCGTTTCTCTTAATCTGCCTTTCTTTAAATTGAAATCTTCTCTGATTTCATCTAAAAATTTCTCGGTTTTTAATTTAATAATAATGTTCCCTTTTTCATTGATAGCAAAGCTATAGTCTTTGCCGTAACCGTCTTTCTTGGCTTGATCTATAAGTTTTGTTGCTTTTTCAGTGCGTTTTTTAATTTCTTGTTTTTCTCGTTCTGCTGCTACTTTTTGATCATATTGTGCCTTAAGCTTTTGATATTCTTGCAATTCTTTATCTGTAACAACGTTGATAGTTAATGTTTGACCTTCTTTTATGTTGTCAGAGCTTAAATTGTTCGCTTTTTTAATAAGTGAAATAGTAGTGTTATACTTTTGTGCTAATACAGATAAGCTTTCACCCTCGTTTACTACTATCTTTGTTGCTGTGCCTATCGGTCTGATTGGTTCTGTTCCGCTCATAATAAATCCTCACTGTTTCTTAATACTTCGCATATATTTAATAAGTATATACATTTTAAATAATTGCTAATTTTTTAAAATTTACTTAACAAAACTTTATTTTTCGGTTTTATGTGTTACTATAATTAAAGAAAGAGGGATATTATTTATGAGATTGCATAATTCATACACAAATAAGGTAGAAGAGTTTATTCCGATAGAGGGAAATAAGGTAAGAATGTACGTTTGTGGTCCTACGGTGTACGATTTTGCGCACTTAGGGCATGCAAGATGCTATATTACTTGGGATGTTTTGTATAGATATTTGAAATTTAAAGGCTTTGATGTTACTTATTGCAGAAATGTAACTGACGTAGATGACAAAATTTTGAAGAAGGCTGAAAAAGAAGGGAAAACTCCTGAAGAAGTTTCTCAGTACTGGTACAAGCAGTTCTCCGCATCTATGCAGGCTCTGAATACTTTAAAGCCCGATATTGAACCGTTTGCTACTAAAACTTTAGGTGAGATGATATCGATTGTAAAAACTCTTATTGAAAAAGGGTATGCATACGAATCGGATGGAGATGTGTATTTTAGAGTTAAAAAATTCCCTAATTACGGTTATTTATCCAAACAACCTATAGATCAGCTTGAAAGTGGCGCAAGAATTGAAGTTGGCGAACAAAAGGAAGATCCGCTTGATTTTGCGTTGTGGAAAAAAGATGAAAAATTCGGCTACAAATCCCCGTGGGGCGTCGGACGTCCGGGGTGGCATATTGAGTGCTCCGCTATGAGCAGAAAATATTTAGGTAAAACTATTGATATTCATGCGGGTGGTGCTGATTTGATATTCCCGCACCATGAAAATGAAATTGCTCAGTCTGAGTGTGCAAACGGATGTAAGTTTGTTAATTATTGGCTTCATAACGGTTTTGTTACGATAAACAAAGAGAAGATGTCGAAGTCCTTGGGTAATTTTTTGACAATCGATGATTTGTTGAAAAAGTATGATTCAAATACTATTCGATTTTTTATTTTGACAAATCATTACAGAATGCCGGTTGAATTTTCTGATGAAGCTCTAAGTTCTGCTCAAGCGGGTGCAAAGAGAATGTTAAACGCAAAGAGAACTCCTATTGATGAAAATCTTGATATTACTAAATTTGACGAATATAAACAATTTGTTGAAGCTATGGATGATGATTTAAATACATCAAAGGCGCTGGCGGTATTGTTTGACTTAACAAATAAGGCTAATAAAGACGTAGAAGGTGCTTTTACGTTATTATATAAGCTTGCAAGTGTTCTGGGTTTTACTTTTGAAAAGCCTGAGGTTTCAGAAGATGACTTAAAAAAAGCTCTTCAAGTTGTTTCGGAAAAGTTGGGACGCAATTTTTCAAATATGGAAGAGCTGATTGAGTATAGAAAAACTGCACGTGCTGAGAAAAATTGGACAGTTGCTGATAATATACGAATATCTCTTGATGAATGCGGGATATTGTTGAAGGATACAAAGGACGGCACGACGTGGGAAAGCAAATAAAGTTTGTAATATTACTCTTTATTTGGTTACTTTTTTTAGGAAATTCTGCCGGTGCATTTTCTCCTAATATTCCATTGAATACTCTAAAGGCTGCAGAGGAATCAAGAGTGCCGGACAGTGTGCCGGTGCGTAATGAAAAACAAATTTCTTCTCCTCAGTCGGAGATTATCAGAGTTGGTATAGGCAACCAGAATTTTACGAGTTTCGTATACAAGACCATAGGGGTATATGCAACGGCTCCTCTAGATATATATTCTGATGGGGTATGGATGCAGCAAATTCCTGCGAATACTAATGTAAATGTTTCTATAAATCCTGATTTATCTTATACTTTAAAATCTGATGATAATAAAGAGATTGCAAAATATTCAGGTATAATAAAATTTACGACAAGCGGCGGCTGCTTAGGTATAAAGGGTTTAAAAAGAGCCGGTAAACCGGCGTTGTATCACGGGTATTTTGAAGTTATGAAGTCATCTGACGGGCTTCAATTTAATCTTGTAAATAAAATTCCTCTTGAAATATATTTGCGTGGTGTTGTTCCTAACGAGATGCCTGTAACATTCGGGCTTGAGGCATTGAAGGCTCAGACCGTTGCTGCAAGAAATTATGTACTTACTCCGAGAACCAAGTCTTCCGCAAATTATGATGTTGTTGATTCAGTGGCGAGTCAAGTTTATTTTGGCGCTAATACGGAAAAAGAATTGTCGAATAGGGCTATCGCTCAGACTGAAGGTATAGTAGCCTTATATGATTGGAATATGATACTAGCCCTTTATTCTTCAACTGCGGGCGGATATACTGAAAGTTATTCACACGCATTCTCAGATCCTGTTTCTGGAAATTTCCCGTCAGCTGAAAAACCGTATTTAAAGGCGAAGCCGGATATGTATGGACAAGATTCGTTAAAACATGAATCGGATGCATCAGCTTTTTATAAATCTAAGCCTGATTCATATGATATTCGTTCACCGTATTATAGATGGGTTAGAGAGTGGGATGCGGAAGAACTCAGAGGAGTTCTTCAATCTACTTTATTGACACAGTCTTCAACGGGATATGTAAGACCTAAATTTGAAAAGGGTGATACTTTAGACGAACTTGTTGAAATAAAAGTTTTAAGGCGCGGGGAGTCGGGTAAGGTTGTAGAACTTGAAGTTATAACTAAGACACAGACATACAAAGTATTTAAAGAACTTGTAATAAGGAGGTTGTTTACAAAAAACGGTCAGGCTTTGCCGAGTGCTAATGTAGTTTTTGAAAATAATCAAGACGAGGATGAGGGAAATTTAATTTCTATAAAAGCATATGGCGGCGGTTTTGGACATGGTGTAGGTATGAGCCAATTCGGAGCCGGTTTTATGGGAAGTGAATTGCATTTGCCGTTTGATAAAATCTTAAGGCATTATTATTCGGGAATTGTACTGGGTACAAAACCCGTAATTGTGTCTTCGGAAAAATCTCAAAGGAGCGTCGTACAGAGCTTCTATGCCCCTCGAAAGTCCGGAGTGCTTGTTGTTGATAATAAGTTTCAGCTGGAAAAATTAAACGCAAACATTAACGGCAAAGATTATACGTTTAGTTTACCAAACGGCGTGTTTGGAAGTAATAGATGTGTTAGGCTTGATATATCTGATTATATAGTTCAGGGTAAAAACGTTATTAGGTATTCTTATCCTGACGAAATATCTGCAAGGAAGGCAGTAAGATTATTTGTGGAATTGGTAGGAAATGATGGAAAAGACAGTATCTGGGAAAGATAATAGAGACTCCGGGGTATTAAGAGCCGCATGGCTAATTGCGGTTGTTACAATAGTGAGTAAGTTAATCGGATTTATAAGAGATATTGTAATTGCAAATTATTATGGGGCAAATTTGGTATCGGATGCTTATTATTATGCATACCAAATTCCGGCATTATCGTTAATACTTTTAGGCGGTGTCGGCGGCCCTTTTCATAGCGCGACTGTTGCTATATTTTCAAAACTGATTCCATCGTTAAAAGAGAAGCCTTCAAATGACGTAAATAAATTGTATTCTGCTTTTATGACGTTTACTGTTATATGTTTTTTGTTTTTGTCGGTTATTTTATATTTATTTCCAAAACAGATTATGCAGATAATAATTTCAGGGGGTTCTGCCGAACTGATTAATCTTGCTTCAATACATCTGCAAATAATGATACCGCTCTTGATTATAGGAGGGATTGTCGGAATTTATTACGGGATATTGATTATATACAAACAATTTATGCTGCCGAATTTATCTCCTATTATAATGAGTGTGGCAATAATTCTTATGTGTGTTATTGCGGCTCCAAATGACCAAAAAGGATATGCTTTGGCATGGGCGACAACAATCGGTGCTGTTTTTCAACTAATTATACAGTATCCAAATATCAGAAGACTTGGCTTTAGGTGGAAACCAAATTTCGAATTTACGAATAACCCGCATTTTAAAGAAATATGTGAGTTATTGTTTCCTGCTGTGTTAAGTTCTACAGTAGGACAGATTCATATATATGTGGATATGTTTTTTACAGCTTCAATTTCAGAGGGTGCTTGGACTGCGGTAGGGTATGCTAACAGGGTATTTCAATTCCCTGTAGGTATTTTAGTTACTGCATTTTTAGTTCCATTGTTTCCTGTTTTTGCAAGACTTGTTGCAGATAAGGATAATGACGGCATACGTACATATTTTAATAAAGGTGTAGGAGTTCTGTTTTTTGCGGCAATCCCTATAATAATAGGGATAATGGTCTTAGGATTAGATGCTGTCAGATTAGTATTTGAACGTGGTGCGTTCGATGAGACAGCTACATTTATGGTAACTGAGGCGCTTTGGTTTTTATCTGTTTCGATATTACCTTATGTGTTCAGAGATTCTATAACAAGGGTGTACTATTCTTTTAATGACAGTTCTACCCCTTTTGTGGTTGCGTTTTCTTCGATTGTTTTAAAATTTTTCTTAAACTGGATATTAATTTCAGTGTTAGGATTTGGAATTGGCGGAATTACATTGTCAACGTCGCTTGTAACGCTGTTTAATGCTTGCGTTTTAGGGTTGTTAATAGGGAGAAAAATAAAACTTGATTATAAAAATTTATTTATAAACCTTTTAAAGATGATTATAGCCGGCTGTGCGGCATTGTTTATATCTGTCCTTTGTGCTGTTGCGTTTGACAGATATGTACAATTAAGCGGTTGGGTGTTTGAGGTTGTTAAAATATTAACTGTATTTGGAGTATGCTTGTTGGTATATGTGCCGTTAAATTTGGTGCTAAAAATGCAGTATGCGGGCGAATTAGCTGAAAGAATAAAGAATAAGATAGGACATTAATAATGATAGAAAATATTTCGCAGATAAGGGAAGTTCTTGATAATGGTGGTGTCATTGCGTATGTTACGGATACTGTATGGGGATTAGGATGCTTACCGACTTCTGAAAAAGGTGTTAAGAAAATTTATGAGATTAAACATCGTGAGCCTCAAAAGCCCTTAATTCTTATGTCTTCGGAAATATATCATCTTCTTGATTACGTTAAGAAGCCTTTATCAAAGACTTCATCAAAGCTTATAAAAGAATATTTCCCCGGTGCGCTTACGCTGGTTATGGAAAAATCTGATAATACCCCATACTACATAACGTCAGGTATGGATACTGTCGGAATTAGAGTTCCGAATAATCCTATTTTTAAAGAAATTTGTGAAAATATTACCGGAAATGTTCTTGCAACTACGAGTGCAAATCTTTCTCATCAGCCTTCAGCAAAAACATATGAGCAAGCTTATGAGAATATGAAGGATTTGGCTGATATTGTCATCCCTGATTATGGTTATTGCGCTGAAGGGCTTGAATCAACTGTAGTTGGTGTCTTTAATGACGATTTAAAAGTTTTCAGGCAAGGTGCCATTATAATTGATTGAAGTATTGTAAATTAGCCAATGGCAGGTTCTCTATTTATTAGATTTATTGCAGCATCTGTTTTTAATACTAATTCTTTATAATATTCATAGTCGTCGCCGTTGTTGGTAATTGCTGCACCGTGTCTTGCTACATTTTGTATTTGCTTCAATAAATCTATTGTCATCATAATACCTTTAAACATGCTTCCTTCATCTTTGTATTTGCGTTTGTCTGCATTGTAGTATAGGTTACTCCAGTTTTGGGTTGAATCTTCATTTGCGGAATTCATTTCTGCCCATTTATAGATATTATTTGTAAGCTCATTGTTTATTTCAATTTGTCTAAAGGTTCTGTCACTTTTTGTTGACAAGTCATTATATTTTGATAAGCAAGAATTTAATTTTGAAATATATTTTTCGATATTTCTATTAGACCAATCAAAGGTTTTAGGTTTGTTGTTGAATTGGATTGTTGAGTATTGTCCGTCTTTTTTAGGTTCTATGTTTGCCAAAGCCCCAACTGCTCCGGCAAGTTCTGCAGGAGTTAGCTTTTCTAAAGCTTTTGACGATACCATTTCTATCACAGGTATTTGTTCGTAGCCGTTGAGGTCTGATATAAGGTAACCTTTTTCTGTTAAGACATTATCTTTTGTCAGATAATCGAAATTTTTCAAAAGGTTTATTTTCTGATTAAATACCTGTTTTAATGCAGCCTTGTTTTTAAGTACTTTTTGTGGGTTTTTGTTGTAGGTATATAGTGATTTATCAAAAATCAGGTTAAGCATTTCATCGTTTTTACATTCTTCATAGTATTTTGTGATAAATGAAAAATCAGGTTTAAAGGCGCTTTTTAAACTATTTGGGTTTGAATGAACAAGCATATCAAACTGGGAGCGTTCGTCGTCATTAAGGCTGAGAGTGTAGCAGTATCCTATATCATCAATACCTCTTCTGCCGGCTCTTCCTGCCATTTGATGAAATTCATTAGCGGAAATTGTTCTCTTGTTATCCGGCCCGTCAGGTGTTGAGGAAGGTTTTCTGGTTGCTGTTATTACAGTTGTTCTTGTCGGCATATTTATTCCGGCAGATAGTGTTTCTGTAGCTATTATCGTTTTTACAAGCTTCTTTTGAAATAGTTCTTCGACAAGTTCTTTTTGTACTGGCAGCAAACCTGCATTGTGGACTGCATAACCTTTTAATATGCCTCTCATATTTAAAGATTCACCGAGATACTTCCCGTCGGCATCGTATTTTTCCACTATGTCCATTATCTCTTCTTTTTCATTATCGCTTGTTAAATGCGGTCCGTATTTAGTTAAGTATTCTACAATGTCTTTACTGTTCTTTTTATCAAATACAAAAAATATTGCCGGTAACTTGTCTTCTTCCTTTAGTTGTTTTACAACGTCATTGTACGCAAATGCAGGAATAATTCCCTTCTTTTGAGCAAGCTGAGATAATTTGTCTATTTTTGCATTAAATTTTGATTTTTTATTTTTTATGTTCGGTGAATTTAAATCTGAAATATTTATGTTATTAAATTCTAACGGAACGTGTCGGTTTGAATTTGGAACATCTATTAGTACTGTGTGAATAGGTGCTTTTTCATTTGCTCGGTATTTTGCGAGTTCTCTGTTGCTTCCGGTTACAATTTCGGGAGCCTTGTGGTCTCTTATTTGTGCCATCCAGCCGGCTATATCTCGGTTATTTCCGATTGTTGCAGAAAGAGATAACAGTTGTACTTCCGGCTCGGATAAAAATATTGATTGTTCCCAAATCCCGCCTCTGTCTACATCTCCTAAATAATGTAACTCATCAAATATTACTGTTTTTAAATTATCAAGCAGTTCGTTATGTTTGCCAAAATGATTGTTAAAAACCATATTACGATAAACTTCTGTTGTCATTATAACAATTGGGGCTTGACTGTTAATTTTAGAGTCGCCTGTTAAAATTCCGACGTTTTCGTCGCCGTATATTCGTTTAAAATCCCTGAATTTCTCGTTACTAAGTGCTTTTAACGGTGTTGTATAAAAAGTCTTTCCGCCGTCGTGCAAGTTCTTCCCTATTGCATAGTGTGCAATTGCCGTTTTCCCTGTACCGGTTGGAGCTGTTACGAGTACATCATTTTCAAGTAAGATATTCTGTGCTGCCGCTTTTTGAAATATGTCTGCCTTTGCACCGCTTGGAAGTTTAAAGTAATTCGCATTTACTGTTTTTTCAAAATCTCCGTTTCCAAAACTGATGATGCTATATGCAGGATTTGTCATATGATTCAAATTGTATTTTGTTATAATTTCTTTTTGAGAATTCACATGAGGTTTGACTGTAACTTTTATAAGATTAGGTTGTTTGTTGTCTGCTGCAGAAATTGAATTTATTTTCATCTATAGATCCTTATATTTTCGGTTAATTGGAGATAGTACTTTCAATGCGTTTTTTGAACTTGCTTTTATTGGTTTTATAACCCGTAAATAAAATTTTTTGCTCTTTGTGTAAATATATGTAACGTTGACTTCAAATTATATTAATTTATAATTATATAATGAAAAGTGAAGATTTAATTAGTGTTGTTGTACCTGTATATAATGTTAGCGAGTGGTTGGAGTAGTGCCTTGATTCTATTATAAGCCAATCCTACACTAATCTTGAAATTATATGCATAGATGATGCTTCCGAGGACAACAGTCTGGAAATATTAAAGAAATATCAGGCTAAAGATTCCAGAGTTACTGTTATTAAGCATAATAAAAACAGGGGACTTGGATTAAGCAGGAATTCAGGTTTAGCGGTTGCAAAAGGGAAATGGGTGCATTTTGTTGATTCAGATGATTGGTTGGAGCCGGATTCATACAGAAAACTTATCGAGAAACTTAATTCGCTTGATTTTGTTCCTGACTTATTGTTTTTTCAGTACAAAAAGTATTTTATATCTAATAAAAAGTTTGTTAATGTAGATTATAATAATAAAGAAATATTATATAAGAATTTATGTCCGAAAAAGGATGTTCAAGCCTTTGATAACTGGGATAGATATGCGTGGTTAAAACTTCATCGTCGTCAATTTTTAACAGAAAATAATATAACTTTTAATAATTATCGCTGCATGGAAGATATGGAATATGCAACACAGTTATATGTTAATGCAAAATCTATTTGTTATACGGATATTTATGTTGTTAATTACAGAAAGAGAGTAGGTTCTCTTATTACCCAAACTCTTAAGTATTTAGATTGTAAAGTAAAGTCATTTTTGTATGCCAGACAAGCTTACAAAAAAATATCTGATGATGAATTAAGGTATAAGTTGCTTGGTTATGACTATATTCAGATTAAATTAGATATTGAAAAGGCTTGGCTAAAAAATTACATTAATTTATTTTATGTTCTATACGTTATTTTGAGAATAAATACCCTAGATGTAAAAAATTATATCTATAAAAATGAAAATATGAAAAGCTCAAATCAGTTGATAGAGTTTTATCCTATGTTTGTGAACAAGTATTTTGACGGGAATTTGTATTGGTATAGAAACATTTTATCTTTTCAAAACAACTATAGTAATGGTAAAAAACATAAGTGTGTTACTATTGCCGGTATAAAGATGAATTTTCGCCAATAAATACAGCCCGTTTCTCCGAATAATATGAATATATTGTTTAATCTTTATATTTCTTAAATGATACTTGCAAAATAATATTGTTTATAATAACATATCATTACTAACGTGCGTCGGTGAATATTTTTGTGGATATGCCGATTAAGGAATTTAAATAGTACTAGTATTAATTAATAAATAAAGGAATAATGAGATGAACCCTATTATTGATGAATTAGAAAAACCTTATATGGAAAAAGAAATTCCGGATGTAAACCCGGGTGATACAGTCAAAGTATTTGTAAGAATTGTTGAAGGTAATAAAGAAAGAATTCAGGCGTTTGAAGGAACAATTATTAAAAAACATGGTTCAGGTATAAACAAAACAATTACCGTAAGAAAAATTTTCCAAGGTGTTGGTGTTGAACGTGTATTTTTAATTCACTCTCCAAGAATCGAAAAAATCAACGTAATCAGACGTGGTGATGTAAAACGTGCTAAGTTGTATTACTTGAGAGAACGTTCCGGCAAGGCTACTCGTATCAAGGAAAAAATTGAAAAAAGATAAGACACATATCCATTGGTATCCGGGGCATATTGCTAAAGCCGAAAGAAAGCTTAAAGAGCAACTTAGTCTTGTAGATGCCGTAATAGAGGTTGTTGATGCAAGACTGCCGTTATCGAGCAGTTACGAAAATATTACGAGGCTTTTAGGGCAAAAGCCTCGTTTAATATTGCTTAATAAATCTGACTTGGTCGAAAAATGTGATTTAAATAAGTGGGTGAATATTTTAGAAGAGGATAGGCACTCCCCTGTTATGCTATGTGATGCAAAAAATTCTAATAATTTGAATGTGATTGTGAATAAGGCAGTTGAATTGTCTGAGCCGCGTATTCAGGAGATTATGAAAAAAGGGTTGTTAAGGCGTCCCGCAAGGGTAATGGTTGTCGGTATGCCTAATGTTGGCAAATCCAGTATTATAAATAAATTAACAAAATCCTCTAAGACTAAAATTGGTGCAAAAGCCGGTGTTACCCGTCAGCAGCAGTGGGTAAGAATTAATCCTAAACTTGATTTGTTGGATACTCCGGGAATAATTCCGATGAAGCAAGAAAATCAGGAAGCTGCAATGAAGTTGGCGTTTGTAAATTCTGTTTCTGAAAATGCCTATTCAAACGAAATTGTTGCAAGAGCCTTAGTTGATTTATTAAGTGTAAAATATCCAAAGAACTTAAAAGAATACTATGGGTTAGATGATAGTATTAGTGTTGAAGACATAGCCCTTTCGAGAAATTGGATTGTGTCCGGCGGCACTCCTGATATTGAAAGAACATCTGCTTATATATTAAGAGATTTTAGAGAAGGCAAAATCGGCAAATTTATTTTAGATTAATCTGCCAATTTTACTATTGTATAAAATTTTTATAGCTCGTCTCTTACAATGCCTGAGTGCAAAATCAATTTATTCAGATTGTTTGAGAAGTTAAGTGAACTATTTGCGTGAGTTCTTACATTATATATTGCATCACTGTATTTTTTTATAACCGGTTCATATTCCGGATTTTTAGATGTTGCAGCTTTTAAATTTTTTTCTGCAAATCTTGCGTTATTTACAATATCAACGTATTTTTGTCCATATTGATACATAACATCCGCATCGTTTACTAGTTTTTTTTGTTGTGAATTATTTAATCTCGCTATCATTGCGATATGTCCGATTTCATTTTTGGCAATGTGTTTAGTATAATTATTTATCAAACGAGCTTTCTTTTCTCTTTTGTATTGGTCAGATTTTTTACTCTTTTTGTTAATTGAGTCGAATTTTGACTTGTAGCGTTTATATTCTCCTGTTGGGGCTGTGAGTAATACAGAATTTATGAAGGCTTTATCTACTGCTGCATCAAGTGGTTCTGTTTGAGCGGAAATTAATTCAATTCTCCTGTTTACGTATTGTTCTACGGAGTTTTGCTGAGGAGTTTTATCCTTTTTAATCCATCCAAACAGTTGTTTTTTCTGTGGTGCTTCTTCGTTGGTTAAGGATTTATCCTTCTGATTTATTTTTTCCTGTACTTTTTGTTGCTTTGCAAGTAATTTTGCTTGCTTCTTTTGAGCTTTTTCATTTTGTTTCGCTAATTTTGCTTGACTCTTTTCGTAAGAACTTTGTTTAAGCTCGTTTACTCGCGCTTCCCGTTTTATAGAATAAGTTTCTTGTTTTTCAACGGCTCTTTGGTTAGCTTCTTGTAATTTTAGTCTTTGCTTTTCCGCTTTTGCTTGTTCTTTAGCGGAAAGTGCATTTTGCTTATCATATAATTTTTGTTGAGCTTTATTTGCTTTTGCCTGTTCTTTTGCAATCTTTGCTTGCTGTTTTTCGTAAGCTTGCTGTTCTTTTTTATATGCTTTTTGCTGACGTTTTAGGACTTCAGCTTTTTGTTTTTCGAGTTGCTTTTCTGATTTAATTACTGTGGATTGATTTTCAACAGATTCTTTCGGACGAAGGTTAAAACTCGGAGTCCACGAATAGGCGCTTGCATTAAGCGGACACATAACTGTTGCTATTAAGCCTATTATTAAGTATTTTTTCATATTTTCCCTCTTATTATTTTCCGTATAATATTAGGTTACACTATTTTTTATAAAGGTGCAACTTTGAAATTTTTCTGTAATTTTCTTTCTACAATGAGATGCCGGCATATTGGGCAATAGAACGTATTTGATTAATCATGTTTATCACTGAGGTTGCTCGATTTTTAATATTCAATGCGGTTTGTCTTACTGTTGTAACCGTTTGAATTACATCCCGTGCATTTTTGGCAGCTTTAGCGGCAGTATTTGCTGTTGTCAATGCTTGTTTTGCAAGGTCTGTGTATTGTTGACCGCTTTGAGCCATTCCTGTTATATTTTTGATTAATAATGCACGTTCTATATCTGACATATTGGATATTCTGGACGCAACATCCGTTTTGTTTGATTTTAGGTTATTTGTGTAAGCACTCATCATTGAAGCTA
This sequence comes from uncultured bacterium, assembly GCA_900320675.1. GTDB lineage: Bacteria > Cyanobacteriota > Vampirovibrionia > Gastranaerophilales > Gastranaerophilaceae > UBA1221. The sequence goes on along the minus strand of ONTD01000110.1, from coordinate 2,412 downwards.
ATTGAAGCCCGGTTTCGTTAGAATTTGAATATTGATTTGCAAGTATTGAATTTAGGGTGTTCTGCATAGAATTTGCACTTGTTTCATCAGATAGTTGGGATACAAGCGACATAAAAGACTTTTCAACCGAAGTATCTATTGCTTGTGACTGGCTGACTAAATTATTTAAAGCATTTTGTACATCTAAATTTACTGTAGGATTTGTTTTTACAGTCGGATATTGCTTGTTAATAAGAGTGTTTGCTACTCTGCTCCATGAAAATGCGTTTGCGGTTCCTGTTGTAAGTAAAAATATAGCAACTACCGCCGGAATAATTAATTTTTTCATATTTCTCCTTATTTTTAATATAAAACCAGTTCATTATTTAGGGACTCTTTAACCCTAATAATTCTTTGGTTAGAACTTCCAACCCAAGGAAGGTTATTGTCCTTTAAATCTTCAATAAACTCCCCTTCCGCTATTATATCAATATTTTCAATCCCGTCAAGGTCTTTAATTTCTTCCCAACTGTAGCCTGTATATAACCAGATTGTTTTTTGCGGATATAACTCTCTGCATTTTTTTATTAACCTAAAAACTTCCGCGCGATTATCCGGAAATAGCGGATCTCCGCCGCTAAAGGTAATCCCGTCTATGTATGGTTTGTTTAGAGCTTCAAATAATTCAGTTTCAGCATCTTCATCAAATGGCAATCCGCCATCTTTATCCCATGTAATAGGATTTTGGCAGTTTTTGCAATGATGATTACAGCCGGCAACCCATAGAACAACTCGTAAGCCGTCCCCGTTTAACATATCTTCTTTTGTAATATTATGATAATTCATGTTTTCCCCCGATAATTTAATGCCAATAAATAGAAAAAATAATTTTTACATACTTATTCTGTCTTTTATTTCTTCCATTTTTGCCGCATTAAGACGGGTATCCCCTTTAACTCTTGAATATGACAGATAGCCGTTCATTCTGTCGATTTTGGTTAAATTTTTGCTGCCGCATTTTGGGCAAACATCCATACTTAATTCTTGATGCCCGCAATCATCGCAATATGCTAACGACAAGTTTACCCCTTCGTAAAAGCCTTTATCCATTGCTCTTAATACCAAGGTCTCAATAGCTTTTGTATTGTATGATACCGGATATTTCACATATTGAATTTTTCCGCCATTTAGAAGATTCCAAAATCTGCCTTCTAAGTCTTGTTTTTTTATAGGGCTAATCTGTTCTGAAACGTGGCAATGAAAACTGTTAGACACATATCCTCTATCTGAAACTTTTTCAACAATGCCGTATTTCTTTCTGTATTGTTGAACTTGTAATCCGCACAGGTTCTCTGCCGGAGTCCCGTATATAGCGTACAAATAACCGTCTTCTTCTTTAAATTCATTTACTTTTTTATTGATATATTCCATTACTTCAAGAGCGAATTCACCATCTTCAACCAAAGATTTACCGTTATATACTTCCTGAAGTTCATTTAAAGCTGTTATCCCAAATGAAGCTGTTGCGGATTTAAGAATTGGTTTAATTTTATCATGAATTCCTAAATGACCGCCATAAAAGCCTCCTTCACAAAAAGCAAGAGGGTTTATTGAAGCTCTCATTTCACCCAAGTAATCATATGTACGACGGTGAAGACCGCGTATCATTTCCATATAGTAATCAAGCACTTCATAGAAATCTTTTCCTTCCTGCTTAGATTTTGAATAAATCATAGGAAGGTGAAGGCTTATTGCACCTATGTTAAATCTGCCGACAAATACCGGTACATCATTCTCGTCTGCCGGTTTCATTCCCCCTCTTTCATACCAAGGAGACAAAAATGCACGGCAGCCCATCGGTGAAATTACCTTTTTGTATTTTTTGTACATGCTTGCAACATAGCCATCACCTGTTAATGATAGCCAGTCAGGATACATAGACTGTTTTGAACATTCAATTCCTGCATGGAAAAGGTCTTCCGAAACTTTACCTTTGCCGTGAAGTTCTTCGTCATAAAGAAATACGATTTTCGGGAACAATACAGGTTTCTTGCATTCTTTTTTGCCTTGACCGTTTTTTCTTACTTCAAGCATTATCATTGATGCCATTTTTTCAAACTTTCCTGTTCCAAGTCCCATTGTCATAGTTATAAACGGATAGTCTCCGCGGCTTGAAGCAACTGTGTTGAATTTATATTCCCAACCCTGAAAACCGTCGTGAAAGTCTTTTTCAACATCCTTTGTGGCTTCAATGGCTGCTCTTTCTTCCGACACACCCATATCAATATACTTTTGGTAATTAATGTTGTATGTTTTTTCGGCGTACGGAGCTAAAATCTTATCAACTTCCGGTACTGTAAATCCGCCGTATTGTTGGCTGGCAGATGCCATTACAATATCACCGATAACGTCAAAAGCGACTTCAAGTGTTTT
>ONTD01000090.1 GCA_900320675.1 uncultured bacterium | reverse complement strand
CTTGCACAGGAACAAAACCGTACAGCCGGTAATCTTGGTGCTACTCTGGTTAAAAATTACGTTAAAGAACATTATAAAGATTTAGCTTAAATCAGGGATTTTATACAATATATTTTTGGAGAATTAATTTTTTAAGAGCTTTTGCCCACACGGAATCCGGTTGGATTTTTAGGAGTCTTTCCAGATATACAAGTGCTGCGTGATAATCTCCTAATTTCTTCTTTGCGGCTGCCATAGCGTATAAGGCATCTATAAAATTTTCATCTAATTCGAGTGCTTTATGTAAATCATTTACAGCTTTTTCTATTTGGTTTTCATTCATATCTTTTTCGGACAAGGTCATTCTTGCACGATTGTAGTATGCATCTGTCATTTTATCATCTAATTGAATTGCTTTCGTATAGTCAAGCATAGCTTCGGTGTAATTGTTTAGCGCATCATAAGCTACTGCTCTGTAAAAATACGGTATTGCCCAATCATTTTTTAGTTCCAACGATTTGTTTATATTATCAATTGCACAGTTAAATCTTCCGTTGTTAATATCTTCTATTCCGTTATCCAGATATGTTTTGTAATCAGTCATTAGAATTTCCCTATAATTTTATATAATTATAGTATAAATTTATTGAGTAGTAAATTGTTAAATTTACTGATTTGCTTAACGTATATATAAACCGATACCGCTTTTAATATTCATTAAAAAGCCGAAATCTGTTTATGGTAATTCTTAATAAATTATTTGCCTGCAGGTTGGATAAATAATCCTTTTCCTGTGTGTTTTGATTTCGTATTTGAATTTGCAGTCGTATAATTGTATGTTTTAAATTCGGTTTTGTCATTATCTCCGGATTTTATTTTATTTCCGCTTCCGTTAATGACAGTTACTTTATCGTTAAATAATATATTATTATTTTCATCTGAAACATCAACAAAGCAATCAGATGAATTTTCAAGTATAATATTGTCTTCGTCATCAGAACCGTATACAGTTGCCCCGTTAATATTTGAAAGTTTTATTTTATTTGTATTAAATATTATGCCGCTTGTATCGCTTTCAATTTTTGGAGTGGTGCTTACTTGCTGCTCGTAGTAGTGTTTTGGATTGTATGAAGATTCATTCAATTCAACGTGTCTATAGTTTTTATTCCCTTTATAGTAGGATCTTACGCTATCTGAGTAAAGATTTTCGCATGAAGTTGTTGAACGTGCTTTATTCCAAACTGAATCAAATTCACTTTTACTTATGTTTTGTTCGTTTAAATTAAATTTATGACTTAAAACACTGTAACTGCCGGTCAGATATTTATATTCCATCCGGTTGGACTCTTTTGTTGTTTGTTTCGGGTAAGTTACTTTAAAATTTTTGTCATCAAGAAACACACAGTATAACATTTTACCGTTATTTCCGTTCATTGTAACTTTTCGTGCGTTTTCAGGAATGAGTACTCCGCCAAAGTTAACGTAATTTACTTTCCCATCACCCATAATAATTTCTCCTTATGTTTCCCCGTACATTTATAAAGTATTTTTGCCTGTATAAATTTACTAAAATTCGGAGTTTTGTTAAGTTTTTTTAACTAAATTGATTTTTTATGAAATTAATTTTCAAAAAAAACGTTTATATAAGTAAGGATATAAAACAGAGGAATCATCATGTCTGACAAAATAGCTTCATTACAAGAGTTTCAAAACGATCCGAAATTGCAAGCGGAATTTGGCGGCGATTATCTCCGTTATGCTAATACAATGATGCAGAAATTAAATAAATTCGGTGTATTTAATTTTGCAGCAAATAATTTCGGAGCAATGCCTGATTTGAAAGGTGTAAGCTTGTTTTATCATGTTGACAGAGGTTCTGCTGTTTCTAAAAAAGATGAAGAAAGACAAGAAAAAATTGACAAAAGACTTGAACAAATTAAAGATCCTAAAATTAGAGCTCAGGTTGCGGAAGAATTAAAAGCAGGAAACCTATCTGACGCTTTTATGGATATGTTAATCGAAAGACATAAAAAGAAAATGGCTGAATTTGAAGAAGTTTGGGCAAAATACCAATTGGCTAAAGGGCAAGCTGCCGATTTGAAAAAAACTTGTGAAAAATTACTCAGAGAATATCAAGCTTCAAATGACAGTTCTTCTAAAAAAACTAATTACAACAGGGCATATAAAGATTATGCGGAAGCACAGTTGGATGCGGATATATATTTAGATATTGCAGGTGATATTTCGCATAGAGTTACCTAGTAAGCTCTAATATTCTTTTTTATCTTGTAAAATCATGTATTGCAATTTTTCTTTTAGCGTATTAAGATACTTTTTGTAGAGTGCTTACGCCAATTTGTACTCATACGAAATAAAGGAAAAATTATTATGTCAATCAATTTGAAAAACAAACAAGACATCATTAAAGAATATGGTGCTAACGAAAAAGATACCGGTTCTGCTGAAGTTCAAATAGCTATGTTAAGCAAAAAGATTTCTGAATTAACAGAACACTTGAAATCTAATCAAAAAGACTTTGCGACTAAAAGAGGTCTTTATATGATGGTAGGTAAAAGAAAAAGATTGCTTTCTTACCTGAAATCAAGAGATCTTGAAGGATACAGAGCCTTGATTAAAAAGTTAGGTATCAGAGGATAATTTTTCAAGCAAAATAAAAAAACGACATTCATTATGGATGTCGTTTTTTTATGCACAATTTTCAAAATAAAAGCGGAGAATTTCTCCGCTTTTTCTGTCAAATTTATAATTACTCTTTGTTTTCTTCCGGCGGAGTATCGAACATATTTGTTTGTTCAATATTCTCATTTGCTTCGGCTTCAGCTTTCATATTATCTTTGAGTATTGTTTCGTCGTTGTCAGGGTTAACAATCTTGTTAACAGAAACTACGCTATCACCTTCCACAAGATTTTGAGCCCTTACACCTGTTGCAGGACGTCCCTGACAGGAGATAGAACCAGCATTCAATCTTGTTACAACTCCGTTTGCAGTAACCATCATAATATCATCAGTGTCTTTTACAATAGTTAAAGCAACAAGTCTGGATGTTGAAGATTTGAATTTAGTTGCAATCAAACCTAAACCGCCTCTGTTTTGACTTCTGAATTCCGAAAGTTTTGTACGTTTACCAAATCCGTCTGAAGTTACAACAAGCAGGTCTGCGTCATAGTCTCTTGGAACTATATCACAACCGATAATCTCATCACCGGTTCTTAATTTCATTGATGTAACCCCTCTTGCACTTCTGCCAAGCGGTCTTAAGTCTTGAATAGGGAATCTTATTGCCATACCGCAAGATGTACCGATAATGATTTCATCTCTTGCCGTTGCCAGTTTTACCCAATTCAAGCTATCGCCTTCTTCAAGTCCGATTGCGATAATTCCGTTTCTTCTTATATTTGAGAAGTTATCTAACTCAATTCTCTTTATGTAACCTTTTTTAGTTAACATAATTAAATTCAATTCATGTGAGAACTGGCTTACCGGTACTACCGCTGTAATCATTTCATCCTGTTCAATAGGCAGAACGTTAACTATAGGCAGCCCTTTTGCTTGACGTCCGCCTTCAGGGAAGTCGTACACATTCAAGCTATATACTGTTCCCTTTGAAGAGAAGAACAATACCTTATCGTGCATCATTGCAGTAAAGAAGTGTTGAATGTCATCATCTTCTTTAGTTTTAATTCCTGATTTTCCTCTTGTTGCACGGTTTTGACGTTCAAATGTGTCAAGTGCAATTCTCTTTAAATATCCTTGATGAGTGATAAATACTGCCATAGGAGTATTCGGAGTTAAATCCTCAATTGTTACTTCACCTTGCTCAGGAACAATTTGAGTTTTTCTGTCATCGCCGTATTTTTCTTTGTCTTCAATTAATTCCGCCTTGATAATATCAAGAATTTTTTGACGGCTTGCAAGAATTTCTTCGTACTCTGCAATTTTCTTGATTAACTCATCGTATTCAGCTTTAACTTTATCCTGTTCCAATCCGGTCAATCTTCTTAATTGCATTTCTAAGATGGCATTTGCCTGATCAACGTCAAGTCCAAATCTGCTCATCAATCCGTCTCTTGCGGTATCAGTAGTTTTAGAATTCTTGATAAGTTCAATAACTTCGTCGATTGAACCCAGAGCAATAATTAAACCTGCTAAAATATGAGCTCTGACTTTTGCTTTTTTCAGGAAGAAAATAGTTCTTCTTGTAACGATTTCAACCCTGTGTTCTACAAATTCGTTTAAGACTTCATATAAATTTAATAATCTTGGCTGTTTGCCGCATAATGCCAGCATATTTACACCAAAAGTTGTTGATAATTGAGTATATTTGAACAAGTTATTTTTAACAACATCAGGTTTTGCATCACGTTTAAGTTCAATAACTATACGCATCCCTTCTCTGTCGGATTCATCACGGATGTCTGAAACGCCGTTAATTCTTTGTTCTTTAACAAGTTCCGCAATCTTTTCAATGAGCAGTGATTTGTTAACCTGATAAGGTATTTCGGTGATTACGATTGCTGTGCGGGCTTGACGTCCGCCACCGCCTGCAATTTCCTCAAATCCTGCAACGGCCTGCATTTTTATAGAACCTCTGCCGGTTTCATACGCTTGTTTAATATCGTTTAAGCCGACAATGGTTGCTGCAGTCGGGAAGTCAGGACCTTTGATATATTCCATTAATTCCGTAACCGTAATGTTAGGGTTGTCAATTAATGCAATAGTTCCGTCAACGACTTCCGACAGATTGTGAGGCGGAATATTTGTTGCCATACCGACAGCAATACCCGAGCATCCGTTTAATAATAGCATCGGTAATCTTACCGGAAGAACTGTAGGTTCTTGTAATGAACCGTCGAAATTCGGTTCAAATTCAACTGTTTCACAATCTATATCAGCCAGCATAGATTGTGTAATTTTGTGCATACGAGCTTCTGTATAACGCATAGCAGCTGCTCCGTCGCCGTCTACTGAACCAAAGTTCCCATGGCCGTCCACAACAAGATATCTTGTGTTAAAATCTTGTGCCAAACGCACTAATGCTTCGTATACGGAACTATCACCGTGCGGGTGATATTTACCAAGAACTTCCCCGACTATACGGGCACATTTTCTGAACGGTTTGTCCGGTGTCATTCCTAATTCATTCATTGCGTAAAGTATACGTCTGTGAACAGGTTTTAGTCCGTCTCTAACATCCGGCAACGCACGACCTACGATTACACTCATTGCATAATCAATATAGCAGCGTTTCATTTCTTCTCTTATATTAACGTCAACGATTTTTCCATCGCCAAATATATTTTGCTGACTCAATTTTCATCCTCCATGTCGGGTATAATATAGTAATATCATAGCATAAACATACTTTTTAGGGTAATTTTATAAAAAACTTTACAATTAATAAAAATAAATTTAACTTGCCATTTCGTGTGCTCTGTACGAACTTCTTACAAGCGGATTAATCTGATAATGCTTTATCCCTATTTTATGTGCAAGTTTTTGTAATTTCTCAAATTCTTCTAAAGTGTAATATTTCGATACCTCAAGATGTTTTTTTGAAGGTTGTATGTATTGTCCGATTGTTACAATATCGCATCCGCAGTTTTTCAAATCGATTAAGGTTTCTTCTATTTGTTCAAAAGTTTCGCCTAATCCGACCATAAGTCCGGATTTAGTGGTAATATCACTATTTGATTTTATGTATTTTAAGACGTTTAAAGATCTTTCATAATTCCCTTGAGGACGAACATCTTTAAATATGGCTCTTACTGTTTCTATATTGTGGTTAAATACATCCGGTTTTGAAAAGATAATTGTATTTAGTGCATTTGCGTCTCCCTTAAAATCAGGAGTTAAAATTTCTATTTTTACCTCGGGAGTTAGTTTTTTTATTTCGGATATACATTTCTTAAAATGGTTCGCTCCGCCGTCCGGTAAATCATCCCTTGTAACAGAAGTTATAACCGCATATTTTAGTCCTAAATCCTTTACGGCTTGTGCAATATGCAAAGGTTCCGCATCGTCTAAAGGCTGAGGACGTTCGCACGAAATATTACAGTATTTACAATTTCTTGTGCAAACATTTCCCATAATAAGAAAAGTTGCGGTGTTTTTTGTATAGCATTCGTTTTTATTCGGACATCTTGCATTTTCGCATACCGTATTAAGGCACCTGTCTTTTAAGATGTGTCGAACTTTTTTTGTAGCATCCGTGTCAATTATCGGACGTTTTAAATATTCTGGTAATCTTTGCGGCATATTATCCCTTCCGTTAATAATTATATGACAAAAAGTTTTATTTTTGATTAACTCCGTATCCGAAGGTTGCAAAATCGTAACGGACGGGATCTTCACTATTAAATTTTTTTAGGTTGTCGGTTAATTCGATTACGGCTTTAAAATCATTGGAACTTCTGGTCAATAACCCCATCTGTCTTGATATTCGTGCAACATGTACGTCTAAAGGAATTAAAAGTTCTCCTGTCGGTATAAAATCCCATACCCCAAAATCTACCGGAGGTTTCCTCACCATCCAGCGTAAAAACATGTTCATTCTTTTCATTGCTCCGCCATTTTCCGGATTAGGTATCATAAAATAAAAACCCTGACCTGCGTTTGCGGCTGCCCTTGAATAAAAATAATCCGTTACAATTTTGAAAAAACCGCTATCTCTTAGTGTGCCGATTTTTGCGTAAGAATACCTGAATAATTCTTCCAATCCGCCGTCTTTTGAATACAGTTCACGCATTATTTTGAAAATGGAATTAAAGTCAGAGGGTTTTCCAAATCTGTAATTAAAATCTCCTAATGCCCCTTCTTCGTAATTTAATACAAAGTTTAAAGGTTCGTTTTGGGCGATATTAAATAATTGCTCTAATTTTTTAATGAAAACTTTTCTTGTACCGTATGCTATAAGTGAAGCAACAAATCCTGCAATTTCAATGTCCTTTTTCGTTTTAAATCTGTGGGGAAATTGAATCGGATCAGATTTTATAAAATGTTCATTTTCATATTTTTCAGCTAATTTATTTATCTCAGTTTTAGTAATCATGCCATTATTATACACGTAAATCTGAATATTTTACAAAACTTAATACAAAATAAAATCATGGAAACCCATGTCTGTAGCATGATTTCATGATGCGACAGGATAAAAAGCATGTCAAAATGCATGATTTGGACGACTCATTATTGTCTAAAAAGTCTGCTGTCATGGGTTTTAACCTCTTGTTACAAATGTTAACAATGGCATGTCATACTATTGAAAAATTTTATTCCTTTAAATATCATAAGAATATCAAATGGGCATGACGCCCTAGGGGGATAGATTTCAGACGAGAGTTTTAGGTTAGGGAAAGAAAACTTTGAAATCTTAAAAGGTGAGTAGATAATTTGGAGATTACATAAATTGTTAAGAAGTAGGGATATGGGTAGAGCGGTTGCTGTCAGAAGATGGACTACAACAGCACTTGAATGTTACAAACGAGGCTGCAATTGCGAAGGTTGTTTTTATAAAGATTTCTTCAGCGGTTCTTCGCAAAAATGCCAAATGAAAGCATCTGTTTTGGAATTGGTCAGGGTAATCGGTACTCCTAATGTTGAATTACAACAATTCCTTATTGAAGAAGATGAAGCGTAATTGTCTTTAAAAATATATTTTGTGTAATATAGTACAATTTTGGGGTAGTTATTTTTGTATAAATCTTTGTATACCCCTTTAAAAATTTGTCCTGTTGTGTTATACTATATAGGTAAGGTGAAATTTCACCGGTATTAGACACGGAGGTATAAATGCATATTCACGTTAATGGAAGAAACATCGAAATTACAGATGCTATCAAAGCTTATGTAAAAGAAAAAATCGGTAAGGTAGCTAATCATTATGACCAAATCCAAGGAATTGACGTAATTTTATCAGTTATCAAAAATCCTTCTGCTTCAGGAAAACATGTTGCAGAGGTTAATTGCAAAATGAATTCAGGGGTTATCAGATGTGAAGAAGCTGCTGATTCTATGTATGAAAGTATTGATTTGCTTGCGGATAAATTGAACAGACAAGTAAATAAATATAAAAATAAATCTTTAGGTTCAGACAAAACTTCTATCAGAACGGATGTTGTTAAAGAAGAAGCTGTTGTTGAAGAATAGTATATTTTATGCGTATAAAAAATAATCCAAAGATTTTTTCTTTGGATTATTTTTTTTGTTTTAAATATTATCTATGTCAGAAAATCAAATTTTGTTTTTTGTTCTTGAGGTTCAATTACTGTCTGTACATTTTCAATTGCTTGCTTAACTTCATCTAAATCATCTTGAGCTTTAGCTTGGGCGGCTGCAAAAATATTTGTTGCGCTTGTGTCAAATTTGAAGTTGTTGATTGCACTTGAGCTATTAATTTGAACATCGCCAATTGCACTTTGTGAGCCGGTGTACGCCGCATAGAGTGTTTTATAAGCGTCGCCAAATAAGTCCGGATATTCGCCGTAAAAATACTTTCCGAAGTCTGCCCAGTCAAGTATAATAGAATCTGCGTTATCCCACGGGTTGATTACTTCAACATACTTACCTATTTCTGCGGATTTAACCGTATAGGCATGAGCGGTAACCAGTCCTAATTCTTTGTTTTCAACGCTCGGACCTATTACAAGATTAGAGATTTCTCCGGATTTATATTTGTCCCATAACCAAGTAAACAGGTTTTCATTTAATAACGGTGCAAACTCTTCGTTGGTGGCATCATCGTAGCCGAAGAATAGTCTGGATACCAGAAAGTCATTGTTTAAATCCCCGAAATTCTTGTCAGAATTATCATCACTATCTATGTTATAACCCCATTCACCTATTTTAAGTCTAAATGCTGCTTCAGCAATTCTGAAATCCAAATCACCGTATAACCCGTTTAAATCTGTAGGTTTTACCGTAACTTTTTCTTGCGGATTTGCGTTCTTAAATGTTACTTCATAGTTACTTCCGCTTTTTGTAATGGTTAAGTAATTTGATAAAGGTTTATTTAAAGAATTCAAGAATGATAAGTATTTGCAATCACCGTATCCGTGCTGCATTCCCCAGCCAACATTCATGTCTGAAGTGTTGTTTGATTGTGTTGCTCCGGTTTTATATCCTTGATTGTTCAATTTAATAGTTATACTTTCTTCTATGTTTTCGCTTGTAGATTCATCGTCGGGCCATGCTTGATTAAGCAATTTATCTGTACCGCTGCCGCCATATATCTTATTATCACCGAAATTCTGAATATAATCATTGCCGGCACCTGCGTTTACAACATTACCTGCGTATGAAACTTCCCTTGATTCACCGTCAGCATATATATATGAATCCTTGTCGATACCAAAGCGAATTTTGTCATCTCCGCTATTTGTATCAATGTAACAATCAAATCCGAATGCTATAATGTTATCTGCTTGACCGTCATAAGCAACTATTTTTAAATTGTCGCCGTTTATTACAAGTCTGTTGTTATCAAGATATTTGAATTTTACGGTAGTTGATTGTCCGTTATTTGATGAAATCTCGTAATAATAATCTTTTCCGTCTACTGAATTTGTACATTTCAATACTTTTGTATCAGCACCTGAAAGTGTTACTGTTTGTGTATTACTGCTTTTTCTTGTTAATGTAATATCTGCATTTGCAGGCGGATTTGTCGGTCCGGTTGTATCTTCAACAGGTTCTTCTGTCGGATTGTCCGGATTGGTTGGATCGTCCGGATT
>ONTD01000079.1 GCA_900320675.1 uncultured bacterium | reverse complement strand
TATTTTTTTCAAGGGTGGTATAAATTGATATGTAAAATTTTCTTCACATACTAACAAAAAATATATTGATGTTTTTTTATACATAGTATATTATAAGACTGGATGTGAAAGGTATGTGTATGAAGGATTATATATTACCGCAAAAAGCGAACTTTAAAAAAATTGAATTATCTAAATTGAATTTAAAAACCCCAAACTTAAAAAACACTGATGAATCCAAAGCTGTTACTATTGCAAAATGGATGATGAGCTGGATGGATGAACTTGTAAAAAACAAGACTATCCATTATGGAGAATTATTGCCGACAAAAGATGAATTTGCATATTTTCTTGGGGTTAGTATAGGCACTATTCAAAATTCGCTAAGATACATAGAAGACAGAGGTTATGTCGAATCTAAACAAAGAATAGGAACAATTTTAAAAGACAGAAAAAACAACAGTATAAAATTCAGAAAACTTACTTCTAAAAGAGAAATGGCTATTAGCGAGATAAAGAAGTTTATACAAAGCAGCAAATACAAAATCGGGACAATACTGCCATCTGCAAGGACTCTCGGGGCTTTGATAGGATGTTCCCCGAACACTACCCGTTTGGCTTTGGAATACCTGACAACAATAGGTATTTTGGATCATATATCAAACGAACGCAACGATAGCAAGTGGGCGTTAATGTCATTAAACTTTTCGGTTGACGAAGATTCGGAAAACGGAGAACATCAAACTCTTGTTAATAAAATTGTTACAGATTTAAAAAATTACATAAATGAAAATCTTAATGTCGGAGATAGAATACCTTCGCATTTTGAGCTGTCTAATATGTTTAAAGTAAGTATAAAAACAATGCACGACGCATTGAAAGCACTAATTGAAGAAGAAATATTACTTGCAAGACGAGGCAGATACGGAACAACTGTTATCAGACTGCCAAAAGATAACAATACATATAAAAAATTGGAAAAATCAATATTTGCACCCGCAAAAGATACCGCGTTTTATTACTACGAAAAAACTCAAAATGCAATAAAAACTATGATTGCAGAAAACTATGAAGTAGGGGAGAAACTTCCTTCAATAATGGAGATGTCCTCTAAACTTGATATAAGCCCGAATACTATACGTAAGGCTTTCCAAAATTTGGCAAAAGAAGGTTACCTTGTATTTTCAAGAGGAAGATACGGAGGAACATTTGTAGTTGAAAAACCGGAAAGCGGCGAAGAAACCTTTAAATGGCTATCCGTAAATCCTCAATACGCAAAAGCTTATTCTAATTAAATTGATATCAGGTTATAATCTAACACAATCCTCTGTGTTTCATACCCTGTTCGACTAAAAAATTTATCATATCTTGCGGAAGTTTAGAAATAATTTCCGCAATTTTTGCATCTAATCCAATTGTGTAAGATGATTTTGGATTATCACTCGTTACAATTTTTTTAATCACTTTCACTACACTATCAACAGATAATCCTTGTTCTGAATTTCGCATTGCATTGTTTGCCATATATTTCATCTGTTTTTGATATTTGTCATCCGATAAAATACTATCTTTGTTTATCTTGACAGACTTCTCCCACAACGGAGTCGCAATAACCCCAGGTTTAACAGATATTACCTTAATTTTATGGTTCAATTCTAACTCCAGCGAGTTAAATAAAATATCCATGGCACGTTTTGAGGCACTATAAGGAGCTATGAACGGGAAAAGCCCAAAGCTCGCCATTGAGCTTATATTTATCACTTTGGCTCCCTCTAAAACATCCATTAACTTTTGGGTAAAACGCAGGTGAGAAAAGGTATTAACCGTAAATTGTTTCTCTAATTTTGATAAAGCCATAGTCTCCATAGCACCTGCCATAACACATCCCGCAACATTTATTAAAATATCAATTTTTTCTGTTTGATGCTTAATAAAAATTGCGGCACCATCAATTATAGAAGGTTTTTCCATATCTATAAAAAACGGAATAACATTATGCGAAATTTTCAACAAGTCTCTTTCATAATCAGGATTTCGGTATCCGGCATATACAATACAATCATCCGCAAATGCCCTAACTAAAGCGTTTCCGATACCGGAAGTTGCACCTGTTATAACTATTACTTTTTTCCCCATAAAAATTCTCTAGTCTATATATGAACCAAATAACGGCAGATATAACGCCAATGCCAATGTCAATACGATAGAACCAATTACAATTAACATTAAAGGTTCAATCATCTTTGTCATTGTATCAACAATATCGTCCAATTTTTTGTCAATATACTTCGTCGCTTGAAGTAACATTTCCCCTAAACGACCGGACTGCTCACCTGTCGCAATCATAAATAATATCATCTTTGGAACCGCTTCTGTAGTTCTCAATGCAACTGATAAGTGCTGACCTTGCTGAACTAAATCAGTAGAAGCTTCAACTTTTTCTTTCAATGTATAATTTGTTAATGTCAATATCGCCAAATGTAAACATTCAACAATCGGCACACCTGCTTCATAAGCGACTTGCATAACTGCAATAAAGTTTGCAAAATTTGAAAACTGCATCAAATCCCTTAATAAAGGTATTTCCAAAGAAATTTTATCAATTTTTCTTCTGCTTGGTTCCCAATTAAACAAGTAGTATATACCGTAAACAACAGAACCAATCAGCAACGGCACCATATACCAAAATTCTTTAAGTTTTTTACCGATATACATTAATGTTGCGGTAATTGTAGGTAATTCTTTACCCATACTCTTGAACATATCATCAAATACAGGGAATACGAACATTAACATTACAAGTACAATTAATGCAGCCAGTGCGATTACAAACATCGGATACATCAATGTTCCGATTACCTTACTTCTTATTGCCTGCTGCTTACCCATAATTTCCAACAATCTGTCTAAAGTTTTTTCCAATTCACCGGAATCTTCACCGGCCTTACACAGACCAATATAAATTTGTCCAAACTGAACCGGATATTTTGCAAGAGTATCCGCAAACGTCGAACCCGCCATAATTTGAGTTCTCAACTCTTTTGCAACCAGTCGAATTTTTAACTTTGCCGCATCTTGTTCTATAAATAACAAGGACTCAATCATCGGAATACCCGATGAAGCCAATATTTGAAGCGTAGAAGTAAATTCAATTTTATCAGTAAGCCCCAAAGCTTTCATCTGTCCGCCTTTGCTTGCAACCGCAGCATCGGCCTTTGCATCTCTGCCTATACGTTCTTCGTATATTTTTGTTGGCATGAAACCTAATTTACGGACACTGTTCTTGGCTTCACGAATGTCTTCAGCCTCGACTTTTCCTTTAACAATTTCTTTACCGTCTTTTAATGCTTCGTAATTGTATATAGCCATACTTCAAATCCTATTCGTTTACAATACCAAGTACACGCACAAACTCATCTATAGTGGTATAACCGTCTAAAATATGTTTTAGACAAGAATCATGCAATGTCTTCATACCGTTGCTTACTGCTAATTCTTCTATCTCAATATCGTGGGCACCCGAAGCTATCATCTTTCTGATACCCTTTGTAATTTCCATTATCTCATATATACCTAAACGACCTTTATATCCGGAGAAATTGCACTTATTACATCCTTTTGCCCTATAGAAAGGAGTCTTAGTTAAACGCTCAATTTCTTCCTCATTCATAGTTATCTGCATAACTTCTTCTCTAGTCGGGAAATACTCCTCTTTACAATCATCACACAATCTACGAACAAGTCTCTGAGCAATTACACCTGACAACGTTGATGCTACTAAGTAATCTTTAGCACCCATTTCAACCAAACGTGTAACGGTAGCCGCAGCTGAATTAGTGTGGACAGTACTTAATACCAAGTGTCCGGTTAACGCAGCAGCAATCGCCGTTTCAAGTGTTTCATAATCACGAATTTCACCTACTAATATAATATCCGGATCCTGACGAAGAATTGCTCTCATACAGGATGCAAATGTGATACCGGCTTTTGCATTAACCTGAGATTGATTAATACCTTCAAGCTTAATTTCTATCGGATCTTCAATTGTAGTAATATTTACATCTTCATCATTCAGACTCTTCAAAACTGAATATAATGTAGTTGTTTTACCTGAACCGGTAGGTCCTGAAGTTAAAATAATACCGTTTGGACAGGACACCATATTTTTAATCTTTGCAATATCCTCTTCACTTCCGCCGGCTAAACTAATATTTTTATCCGCCGCGTTCAAAGATACTGCAGGTGCCAACACACGGATACAAACCTTTTCTTTTCCTGAAACAGGCAAAGTATTTATACGAAAATCATATGACTGATTTTTGTATTTTATAGAAAAAGTACCATCCTGAGGGCGTCTGTGCTCTGCTATATTCATCCTCGACAATACTTTGAAACGAGAAATTACAGAGTTTTCAACCTTTGACGGAATGTCTAAAACTTTTGACAACATACCGTCTTTTCTGTATCTGACTATATAACCGTTTAATCTTGGCTCAATATGAATATCGGAAGAACGTGTATCAATTGCATTTGTAATAATTTGGTTTACAAACTTTGCAATAGAACCGCTTGAATCCTGCAATTCACTGTCAACTTGTTCCCACAAAGATTCTTCGACCTGCAGCGCAGCAGTTTCATCTTGAATATCTTTGATTATTTTCTGAGTTTCTTTTTTATTTTCGGAAAAGAAAGTTTCCATACAGTTCATAAACTCATAATGAGTCATTAACAACTGTTTTGGATTTTGACCTGTTAAATAAATTATATCTTTTAAAACATCCGGCTTAACAGGTGCCACAACCCCTAATACCAAAGTTTTGCCATCTGATGATATTGGGACTACCTTATTGTTTTTAATAAAATCTTCCGGCAATATATTTATAAAAGATGCCTGTTTTGCTAACTGGTCAGCAGTTACCATATCAAAACCGGTCTGGGTATGCAAAATTTCTTTCAACTGTTCAAGAGAAATAAACCCTAACTTGAACAACATTGAACCTACAGGAATTTTTTGGCGTTTACTTTCAGCTAAAGCTTGAAGTAACTGGACATCAGTGATATACCCTTTTTCAATAAACAATTCTCCCAGTTTCGATTGTGGGTGAGGACCTACAATTTCTCCTGTAGTATTTGGTAAATTAACAAGACCTGATTCAGTAGTAGTTACCCCTTCTGCAATAGGTTTTGGAACAGAACCTTTCAAGCCTGATAACAATTCATCCAATTCCATATCCGGAAGCTGGATAAATTTAATAGGATATTGAAAAATCGCTCTTAATTTCTCACTAATAGTATCTTTATTGGACACAGAGTTTATAGCAACGAACAAAAAACGGTCCTTTACACTGATAGGAACAAACCTATGTTGTTCCATCAGTGTATAGTCGACCTGACTTAATATTTGCTTATTT
>ONTD01000082.1 GCA_900320675.1 uncultured bacterium | reverse complement strand
TGAATATGGGCATGTGGTACTCTGCCGAGCAAAACAATTGAGTATTGTTTTGCGAGAGGGGTAGACACGCCGAGGATTTCGAAAGAAATCCGATTGACAACTGAATATGGGCATGTGGTGGAATGGTAGACACGCTAGTCTTAGGAACTAGTGCGAAAGCGTGGGAGTTCGAATCTCTTCATGCCCAAATGGCTGGGTATAACATTTGTTATACCCAGCCATTTTGTTATAGAGCGAGATGAGAAGCTCCATAAGGAGTTTGAACGTAGGCCGAGCAGAGGCTGGAGCACTTTTGTTTGAAAGCGATAAAATCGCTAAAAACAAAATGCGGAATTGCCGTTTAATGCGAGGTGCAGCAAGACAATCAGCCGATAAATCGGTATACTTGTGTAAGCTTCGGGCTTCCTGCCCTCAGCAACAACTCAAACATCTTCATGCTCAGTACCTTTTACATGACGTTGGTGTGATAGTTTTTTGTACTCAAGCTGCAGCGTGGCGGATTTTTTCTGTATTAAAATTCACGCTGCTTACCGGTTTATAAAATTGGGGTACTATTATCTTGAAATTAATAACAAAATTTGTTATTATATATGTATAGTTTGTTATAAATGAGGTATAATATGAACATATCTTTAACACCGACATTAGAAAAATTTGTACAGGATAAAGTTGCTTCTGGGCTTTATAATTCTGTTAGCGAAGTTATTAGAGAAGCTTTAAGACTTTTAGCGTCAAAAGATTCAATTTCGCAAGAAAGAATAGCACAATTAAACAGAGATATCGAAGAAGGCTGGAATGATACTGCTATTTTAGAAGGTCATTCCGCTATGCAAAAATTGATTAAGAAGTATGAGTAATTTAGAACTTGAGATTACAAGTAAAGCATATAATGACATGGAAATAATTTCTGATTTTATTGCAAAAGATAATAAATCTGCGGCAAATAAAATGGTAAAATTATTTTATAAAACTTTTGAGATGTTCTTAACTCATCCTAATATTGGCAAGATAAGAAAAGATTTTACATATATGGATGTTAAATTTTGTGTTGTAAAAAAGAATTATTTAATAGTTTATAGAATAATTGACGATAAAAAATTGAGAATTTTAAGAGTATTAACAACGTATCAAGACATTTGTTCAGAATTATAATTCTAAATTTTTAAATTTAAACCGATTCCGGAGTCTGCATTTTTCCCAATACCAACTTTACCGCCAACTCCAACAGGTAATCTAATTATTTTTTTATTAGAGTATCGATTTTACGGAATATATTTTTCAAAAAATTGTCCTCGGAATGCAATTTTGTGTATTTTACCGCACGTTGGGTATCTTCACCTTGTATATTATATATTTTGTAATCTTCTGCATAATTGTGGTAGATTGCATTCGGGGTATTTTCCAAGGTGATTTTTGAAGTTCTTTTCGGGTTTTTTCTGTCTATTGCGTGAATTTGAATTATGTCGTTTCCTGTTGTCATATCAACATCTTCGACAAATTTTAATCTTAGATTATTTTTCTTGGCAAGAGAAGCAATAGGTTGTCTCATATTATAAATTTGAGTATACGCTTCGGTGTATTTGTTCATAGAGCTAAGGTCTGCGTATCTTGAAATTTTCGCCTCTTTATATCTGGTAACAAGTTCTCTTGTTCCGTTGGCAACTTTATTAGGGAATTGTTTAATATTTGTGAAAAGCTTATATGTGTTAAAATTTGTTTTCATATTTTTTCTCCGTTTTTATTGACTTGCAAGAATATAAAGTATGTAAAAAATAAAATTTGTTAGTCTGTAAACTATTATTAAATTATTTTATCGCAATATTTGTTAATGGGGCAATTGGCACAATCAGGTTTTTGCGGTTTACAGATATTTTGTCCGTGAGTAACGATAAGGGTATTAATATCAATCCAGTGTTTGACGGGAAGCTTTTCTCTGAGAGCGAATTCGGTTTCCTCAGGATTTTTAGTTTTAACATACCCAATTCGGTTAAAAATTCTGTGAACGTGGACATCAACACATATTGCGGGTTTGTTAAATCCTCTGGCAACGACGAGGTTTGCGGTTTTTCTTCCGACT
Organism: uncultured bacterium; assembly: GCA_900320675.1. Taxonomy (GTDB): domain Bacteria; phylum Cyanobacteriota; class Vampirovibrionia; order Gastranaerophilales; family Gastranaerophilaceae; genus UBA1221. Next base: position 17,119 of record ONTD01000082.1, on the reverse strand, counting down.
CCCCTAAATTTTACAAGTTCATCTATGGTATCAGGGACTTCCCCGTTATGTTTTTCAAGGATTTCTTTTGACAATCCTATGATTTGCTTTGCTTTATTGGCATAAAATCCTACCGGATAAATCGCATCTGAAAGTGTTTTTTCATCGCATTTTGCAAAATCGGAAGGGGTTTTCCCCAGCTTAAGCATCCTTAGTGTTGCAGGATATGTCGTTTTGTCGTTTGTTCGTAAACTTAAAATACATGCAATCAAAACCAAATACGGATCATTAAAACTGTCCATTAAACCGACAAACTCGCTTTTCGGTTGGTTTGCATCTTTTAAGGTTTTAACAATTTTATCAATATCTTTTTCATTCATACAAAAATTTTATACTAAAACAGATTATTTTTAAATATAAAGTTTATAACAATTAATGAATGCTATTTGTCTAAAAATCTTATTCTGCCGTCATCAGTAAAATCTATCGGAGCTTTTGCATCCCTAATTTTTTCTTCAATTGCTTTGTTTAAGTCCCAGTCATATCTTGTAATTGCTTGAAAATATTTGTTAAGCATATCGTATCCGTCATTTCCGCTGCAAAAATAATCGTTTATGGCAACGGTATATTTTTTGTCGGTTCTTGGGCTATTTACGTTTATCGGATGTTTTGTTCCGTTTTGGTCTACAAATTCCATTTCTGTAACGGTGCCGTCTTTTTTTAGGGTGTAAGTCAAGCCGGATGCGTACATAATCCCAGGCTTATTATTGGGGTTTGTCATAGATTTAGCACTGAATTTTATTGCATCGACAATTTCTTTTTCAGTGCATTCTATTTTAACCATCTTGTTTTTGAACGGAGAAATCTCTTCAATTTCGGAAGTATCAACATCCCCTTCATCAAAACTTCCTCTTATGTTCGCCGCTCCGATAAGAGCGATATCCGCTCCCGCTTTTTCTCTTATTGCATCAGCACCGAAATATGCAAGCGGGCTTGGTGAAGTCAGGTCATTATTTAGAGCGGGGGGTGCTGTTCTTATTTTCCCTATAACTTCCGGTTTCCCTTGGATTTTTTCAAAAATATATTTTGATACGGCGTTTCTTCTGAATTCTCCTGTGGTTGCAACGTTGTTTTGTACTCTTGTTATAATCCCGTTCTTATCAAACTCCAAATTTAATATGCCAAAATATTTTCCGTCTCTTCCCGCTTGAGTTATCACTACCGGTTCTCCACTTTTAGAAGAGAAAAGATTAACATTTTTTTTGACATCTTTAACGAGGTTATGAGAATGCCCGCCCAGTATAACATCAAGTCCGTCTGTGTTTTTTGCAATCTCTATATCATAGCCGTAACCGCTATGCGACAGTAGAATAATTTTATTAATTCCCTGCGATTTAAATTTGTCTACTTCTTTTTGGATGTCTTTGATTGTATTTTCGATGTTATCAGGCTTTATGTTTTGGGATTGGAAAACTTTCCCGTACTTAATTCTTGAAATCAAATCCGACGGAAGAGTTCCTATTATACCGTATTTTGTACCGTTTATTTCTTGAACGTATGATTTAGAGACGAATTTTGAAAAATCTTCCTGTGGTTCATTTGCAATATTGCAGGCAAGAAATTTTGTATTCAAGTCGTTTGCAATTTTATAAAAGTCTGCAGCTTTCATATCGCACTCGTGATTGCCGACGGCAGATGCCATAATGCCGGTGATTTTAAGGAATTCTGCTGCGGTATTGTTTATTTTAGGTTCGTCTCCGAGCATAATATCTCCGGAGGATAATTTCAGTTTGTCGGTGTGATTTTGCGGAACAAAAGAGTCATAAGCGTTTGAAGCAGTTATTGTTCGTTCCATGCTGCTAGCTTTTCCGTGGAAATCATTTATGTAAAATATGCTTGTTTTAGTGGTATTTGGGGTTTGTTTGCCGAAAAATTTCGAATTATCGGATAGTAATGTTGGTTTTTCGTAATCAGATTGTTTGGATTTGGCATGCTCTGATTGACCGCAAAACTCTCTGTGAAAACTGTTTATATTATATTTAATCGGATGTATCATTTTAACCCTCTATTTATAACTCATGAAATAAAATATTTTTGCTAGTTTAATCGGCTATAATTTACAAAATGTTACGTCTTAAATTAAATCATTATCTTTGTAATATAATAAGCGTATGAATTACCTCAACAATAAATATGATGTAATAGTAGTCGGTGCCGGACACGCCGGTTGTGAGGCGGCACTGTCTTGTGCAAGATTAGGTTTAAAAGTTTTGCTTGCGACTCTTGATGTAGAGCATATTGCACTTCAACCTTGCAATCCTGCAATAGGCGGTCCTGCAAAGTCTACTCTTGTCAGGGAAATCGATGCACTTGGCGGAGAAATGGGGCTTGCGGCGGATGCTACTTACTTGCAGATGAAGACACTTAATTCATCAAAAGGCCCTGCTGTTAGGGCGCTTAGGGCACAGTCTGATAAGAGGCAGTATTCTGACTATATGAGAAATGTTATTGAAAAAACTGATAATATTTACCTCAGGCAGGCTTGTATTGTGGAATTGCTTGTAAGCGAAGGTAAAGTTACCGGAGCAATAGATGAGTATGGAATTGAGTATTCAGTAAATGCTGCGATATTAACCACCGGAACTTCATTAGAAGGCAGAATTTGGGTAGGACTTCAATCATACAGTGCCGGCAGGCTTGGGGAAAAAGCTGCTATAGGATTATCTGATTCCTTAAAAAGACTCGGACTAGAATTGAAAAAGCTCAAAACCGGTACTCCGCCGCGTGTTGATAAGAGAACAATTGACTATTCAAAATTAGATATTCAACCGGGGGATGAAGTTTTGAACTTTTATTCGTTCCGTCCGGATAGACCTGTAAGAAAACAATACCCTTGTTATTTAACAAGAACTAATGAAGAAACCCATAAAATAATCAGGGCAAACCTTGATAAATCCCCTATGTTTAAAGGTTTAATCCATGGAGTAGGACCTCGATACTGTCCGTCAATTGAGGATAAAGTTGTAAGATTTAGTGAAAATCCTTCTCATCATATATTTATTGAACCTGAAGGATTAGGAAATTACGAGGCATATATTCAAGGATTTTCAAGCAGTTTACCGGCAGATGTACAGGTAAAAATGTTGAGGACTTTGCCGGGGCTTGAAAATGCTCATGTAATAAAACCTGCTTATGCTGTAGAGTATGATTATGTCCCTGCACTGCAGACTACGCATTCTCTTATGTCTAAAAAAATTCAAGGCTTATTTTTAGCAGGTCAAATTAATGGTACAAGCGGGTATGAAGAAGCGGCTGCTCAGGGATTAGTTGCCGGTATTAATGCATTTAATTACCTTAACGGTACAGATATGCTTGAGCTTGACAGAAGTTCTTCATATACCGGTACTTTGATAGATGATTTAGTTACAAAGGATATTCAGGATCCGTACAGGATGCTTACTTCACGTTCTGAGTACAGGCTGCTTTTAAGACAGGATAATGCGGATGAAAGGCTTACCCCTATCGGTCATAAGGTAGGGTTGATTGATGATGCTCAATATTCAAGATTTTTGCAAAAGCAGAAAAATATTGAAAGAGAAATAGAAAGATTGAGTAGTACAAAAATTCCTGCAAGTGAAGAAGTAAAGTCCATATTGGCAAAATACGGTGAAGGAATCGAACGCGGAATGCGTTTGGCTGAATTGTTAAAACGCCCGAATATAAATTATGAGGTAATAAAAGAATTAAATCCTGAAACGGGTAGTTTGAATCTTACAAGAGACGTTTATGAGCAAGTTGAAATAATGATTAAATACGACGGATACTTAAGACGTCAGACAGCACAGGTGGAACAAGCCGGAAAACTCGATAAATTTAAAATTCCTGAGGATATAGATTATATGGCAATAGAACATATTTCATCCGAAACAAAAGAAAAATTGGATAAAGTGAGACCTAAGACTTTGGCTCAAGCATCGAGAATCGGCGGGGTTAAACCGGCGGATATATCTGTTTTGATGGTGTTACTTGAAAGGCACGCTGTCGCAAGAAAATAGTATTGTATATTTAAAAATTATTTATTGTATAATTTGGGTATGGATACGGAAATAAAACAACTTATAAATACTTTAAAACCAAGAATTGACAGTATAAAGGAGTGTCTTTGACTACTCAAAAATGCCGTCAAAATTATCTAAGCTGGAAGACGAAATGAGTTCTCCGGATGTTTGGGGCGATAAAAATAAAGTCTCACGTCTTGGAGCGGAAATAAAAGAATTAAAAGAAAATAAAAGCCTTTGCGATAATTGGTGTTCTGTCCTCGCTGATTCTGAAATTGCGCTTGATATAGGAGATAATGAGCTTGCGGAAGAAAGTTATGAGAATTTAAAGCGGGCAGAAAAAGAAATTGAAAGTTTTGAAATCAGGTTGATGCTGAGCGGTGAATATGATACCCAAGATGCTATTTTAACTATAAACGCCGGTGCCGGCGGTACTGATGCTCAGGACTGGGCAAGTTTGTTGTTACGGATGTATACAAGATGGGCTGAGAAACACCAATGGAAGGTCGATATGCTTGATAAACTTGACGGAGATGAAGCTGGTATAAAATCCGCAACAATAAAAATTTCCGGTAAATATGCATTCGGATACGCAAAAGCGGAAAGAGGTGTACATAGACTTGTAAGGATTTCTCCTTTTAATGCAAACGGGAAAAGGCAGACAAGTTTTGCTTCTATTGAAGTTGCCCCGATAATTGAAGATTTTGAAAAGACTATAAATATCCCTTCAGAAGATTTGGAGATTGATACAATGCGTTCCGGCGGTGCCGGCGGTCAAAATGTGAACAAAGTTGAGACTGCGGTGAGAATTTTACACAAACCGACAGGTATTGTTGTTAAGTGCCAGCAAGAGCGCTCGCAGCTCCAAAACAAAGAAAATGCCATGCAGATATTGGCGGCAAAGCTTCTTGCAATAAAACAGGCAGAACACGAAAAAAAATTGGCAGAGCTTAAAGGCGAGGCGGTTGATATAAATTTCGGCTCACAAATTCGCTCATATGTATTTCACCCTTATAAAATGGTTAAAGATCATAGGACAAATTACGAAACTTCAAACGTAGATGCGGTTATGGATGGTGATTTGGACGGATTTATTGAAACGTATTTGAAATCTCAAGTATAGAAATTTTACAAAATTTATTGTTTTTGTTACAATCAAATTGTTATATAACGTAGGAAGGATTACAATGAAAGTTTCATCATCTTTTAAGGTAGGTTTGTTAACACTTTTGTCATTAATTCTGCTGATAGGTGTTGTTATAAAGGTTAAAGGAAGGGCAATCTCTTCTGCACCTCGTGTAGAAATCCAATTTAAAGATGTGAACGGTATGCGACCGGGTGCCGGAGTACAGATGATGGGGCTAAAGGTCGGACAGGTAGAAGAAATTATACCGGTAATTGCCGGAGAAGACAGCTATGTAAAAGTTAAATTCGTTATCACTGATCCGCATGTTAAAATCCCGAAGGCTTCGACTTTTTCAATTCAACAGTCAGGCTTAATCGGAGAATTGTTCTTGGAAGTTACTCCTCCGAAAACCCGTACGATATATATACCTATGATAAATAAGGATGTTTTATTTAAAGATGATCCTGTTGAGATGAAACTCAGCGATAAATACTACGATGTAGGTGTGATAAGAGATATTCAGGTAGTTCATAGAGATGCTCTGCCTTATAATGTAAGAGATAAGGTAGCAACGAATTACGCATATAGAGTTGATTATATAATTAATCTTCCGGGTTTGATTTTGCCTAATTTTATAAAAGGTGAAGCAATTACTGTTGACGGAAAGAAAAAATTAAGGATTGCCGCATTGGATAATACGATACCTCCGTATCCGAAACAGTCTTCTCCATATACGATAATTGAACCTATGAGAATTGCTGATTTTCTTGATTGGCAGTATAAAGCTGCGGAAAGTTTAACCGAAACCAACATGAAAGTTAATACTTTGTTGTCGGATCAAACTATTGCCGAACTTCAAGCTACAGTTAATAATATAGATGAAATTACTCAGAAGGCCGGAGTAACCGTTGATAAGGTAAATCAGTTGATTGACGATTCAAAAAGTGATATAGAAGAACTTATAGAGCTTGCAAATCACACGGCAGCTGATTTTAATGCTTTAGCCGGTAATCTTAATAACATAGTAGGAGATCCTGTGTTTAAGAAAAACCTGATATCTACTACAACATCTGTTGATCAGCTCGCCCGTAATTTTAATAAGATAATGGGTAATGAGGAAGAATCTAAAAAAATGGCTGCTGATATAAGAGCGATTACGGATAATTTGGCTGAGATTTCTACGTCTGTTACTGCAATGACAAAAGATGAGCAGCTTAAAAAAGATTTGACAAATACGCTTGCAAATACAAATAAGGCGCTTTCAAATGTTACAACCGCATTGGCTTCAGTTAACAAGATGACACCTGAAAATAAAACCGAATTGGAAACGCTCCTTTCAGATGCTAAAGTTACAACTTGCAACTTGAAAAAATTCTCTGAAAAACTAAATAAACGCTTTTTAATTTTCAGACTGTTGTTTTAGTAAAGGAGATATAATTGGACTACAAAGCCGAAATTACAAAAATACATTATGATAAAGATGCAAAAGGTATAATATTTAATATCTTGAAAGTTGCTTCGGTATTTTATGGGTTTGGAAGTCAATTAAAAAATATTTTATATGATACCGGAATAAAAAAACCGAAAAAGGCGGATACTTTTGTTATTTCCGTTGGTAATTTAACTACAGGAGGTGTCGGCAAGACTCCTGTTGTGGCAGAGATTGCCAATTACTGTATTTCAAAAGGAGAAAAAGTCGCTATAATTTCAAGAGGATATGGCGGAAAGCTTTCAAATAAAAATATAAATTTAATATCTGACGGGGAAAAGATTTTTTACGATGCCTCTCAAGCGGGAGATGAGCCGTATTGGCTGAGTCAAAACACTAAAGCAATTGTTATAACTTCAAAAAACAGATATAAAGCCGCAATATATGCAAAAGAGAATTTTAATGTTGATAAGATAATTCTTGATGACGGATTTCAGCACCGAAAACTTCACAGAGACTTGGATATTGTGCTGATTGATTCAGAAAAACAATTCGGGAATGAATGTCAATTACCTGCCGGTCCGCTTAGAGAAAATATAAATTCCATAAAAAGAGCAGATAAACTTGTTGTTGTGAGTAAAAATGTTTATCATGATGATGCGGAACGTTTTGCAAGGGGCTTAGAGCGTAAATATGAACTGCCGGTTTCTGTATGTAAGGTTGAACCTGAATATGTATATAACATTAAATCAAATTTTCATTTACAAAAAGGTTTAAAAACAATTGCAATGTGTGCAATCGGACAACCTGAACAGTTTTTCAATTTTTTGGATGGCTACGCTGTGGATGAAAAAATTGTATACGATGATCACCATAAATATAAAAGAGAAGATATCCCAAATACTAACCTTCCGATTATTACAACGGAAAAGGATGCCGTTAAGGTAAAAGATTTCGATTTTGAAAATATTTATGCACTAAAACTAAAGACAATTTTAGATGTAGAAACTCTTTTAAAACAGAATTAAATTGATATATCAAAATTCGACTTTATGAAACTGGCAAAGTCAATCCTTATTATAGGTTGTTAATAATTTTCTTAGCAGGCAAGTTTAGTGATAGTCGTATATTTTTACATCGCATATAGTCGACTTAATTTGATTTCCGTTGGTATCTTGTGAATAACAAACATTTGTAATAGGATTTGAGTCAAATGGAATTTCTGTCGAGTAGAAGTCATTGTAATTTCTTACTCTAAAATTTGAACCTGCAGTCAGACCAATATAGCTTTCATAGTCTGTAGAAAATAGATCTATGTGATTGCTGACGGCATTATTTTTTCCAAAACCAAATGCTCTTACTCTGGCTTCGTGGAAGGTCATTGCATTGGAGATGGTTTCTCCTTCATCATTATCTGCAGGATATACGACATGTGCATTCAAAAATCTGGTGTCTACAAGCGGATACCCAAGCGGAAGCACTGTGTATTTATCAGTAATAGCAAACGCAACAATATCAGCTAATCTGCTTTTTGGAGTAATATTTCCGTTGGCATCAATGTCATACCATACCGGTGAATTTGGTCTCCAGAAACCGTTAAGATCAGCAAATACCATATAATATCTAAACTCTATAGGATTATTGTTGCCGTCTTGAGCACGGGGAATGCTCCAAGGAGCTCCGTTATTAGAACCTATCCAAATATATGCTCCGTTTGAAAGCTTAATAAATTTTTGCGGATGAGCTTTATTATAATCTTCTGTAAATCTGTTAATTGCAGGGGATTTATCTAAATCGCTTAAGCCGCAAACGTGATTTGCAGGTATGGTGTATGTTCCGTCGGCTCTTAATGTACATGGAACCTGACTATAGTTTCCGTTTCTGCCGGCAGTGTTCATATATTCTAACAATGCGCAGCACAACTGACCTGAATTGGCAGGAAACGGTTCTACCCTGCTTGATTTAGACATTACGTTATACATTGTAGTTGACAATGCGTTGTAAATTCTGGCGTATGCGTATTTATTGGCTTTTTCCCACGGTCTGGAAGAGGATATACCGATTGTTGCAATAATTCCTATTATAACGAATACAATTAAAACCTCTGCAAGAGTAAAAGCTTTTTTTATTCTCATTCATACCCCCTGATTATTCTGATATATATAAATATTATAACTTTTATTTAAGCGAAAGTCAAGGTTAAACCCCTAATATATTGCATTTTTGTCATTAATGTGTTAAAATACATATAGTTATATCGGTTAAGTTATAGAGGATAAATATGTTAAAAAAGATTAAAGCATTCACTCTTGCAGAAGTGATGGTTGTACTTGCAGTAATGGGTATATTGGCGGCAATTATGCTTCCTACAATTGCCGGAATTCGTCCTAATAAAAATAAGGCGATGTTCAAAAAAGCCTACTATATTGCTGAAAGGCTTGTGTTTGAAATGGTAAATGACGAGTCGCTTTATCCGACAACATCGGATACTGTCGGGTTAGATAATACGTACGAGGCTAAATTATACGATGAGACTTTTAAGGGAACAGACAAATTTTGTAAGCTTTTTGCAAGAAAAGTAAACACAACCTCCGCTACAATTAATTGCGTTGCAAATCGTGCAGTCCCGACTAATGCTGGCCCGTCTTTCACTACATCTGACGGGATAGATTGGTATATGCCGATAACTTCCTTTAGAAACGATGCGGTTATATATGTTGATGTTAACGGCAGAGAAAAGGATCCTAATTGCCAATATGATGCAAATACTTGTAAAAGACCGGATATATTCCAGATAAAGGTTAAAAAAGACGGAAAAATGTATGTCGACGGAACAATTGAATCAAAATATCTCGGTTCAAATGATAATCTGCAAGATCAGGATAATTAAAAAAAATATACAGATAATCAAAAGGCAGACTGGCATATTTAGCCATCTGCTTTTTTGTGTCAATATTTAACTTCGTATAAGATGATATTTACTTAAGACTTTTTTTATAGTATTATTCTTGTGAATTAAAGAGGGAGTATTATTATTATGGAAAAGTTTAAAAATTTTATTTCTAATCATTTGGATTTTAAGGTATATGGGGTTACTTGGATTGCGTTTTTAATAGCTTTATCAATTCCGCCGATGCTCTTGTATTTACCACAAAGATTTGGGTATGAGAACGGTTTATTGGAAAGTATACAGATGGTTGTTCTGTTTGTTATTGCGGGATTATGTTTAACTGCAAAAACAAACAAAAGTTTTTTTAGATTTTGTGCAATAATACTGACAATTTTGATGATAAGAGAAGTTAATTGCGGAAGAACATTGTTCTTTAAAATTCCGGGGACCGAGAATTCATTTTATCCGTGGAGAGAGATAAAGTACGGTTATTTAGTACATCCAATATACGGATGCTATATGGCGATTATCGGATTATTTTTCATTATAAAGAAACATTATATAACCTTGTGGAAGATGATTAAAAATACCAAATTACCTGTGTGGAATATTTTATTGGCTTGTGTTGCAATGTTTATGGGTGCAATCGCAGAAAAAGCTACAAACAATAACTTTATTTTTGAAGAAGGGTTTGAACTATTGTTCTACGTATCTTTAGCAGGTATTGTTTGGTTATATTCCAGAAATGAAAAATTCATGATTGAAGAAAATTAGTCGGACATATTTTAATCATTAAATAATGTTAAAATTTTTATTATTACTTTTCTTTTACAACTTTTAAATGTATAATTTAATCAGTATAAAAGGAAATTAAGTATATGATGGATATTGTAATTGCAATTTTAGTATTTGGTATTGCTTACGTCGGATTATTCTGTTTGTCGGCAGTGAAAAAGTTTAATTTAAAAATAACAAGTACAATTTTATTTTTGTTATTGATTGTAACTACAGCGATAATATGTGTAAATAATCCGGTTATGCATAAGCCGTTTTCGATTAATGTGATAGAATATTTGGTAAAAATAAATGATGACGGTTCAATGTCTACCACAAAACAGACAACACAGACAGTACTTAAAAAGCAACCAAGACAACCGGTTAGTGAGGTAAGATAATGAAAAAGATTCTTGCATTGATAGTAATGTTACTTTATACATCACTGAATGCGTGTTATGCGTTTAGTGAACTTTTCTATTTGAGAAATGCCAGTACCGCTGAAATTAAGCCAATGGTAGAAAATAGCTTCAGTTATTATGATTATAAGCTCAATAAGGCTGATCCTTATTACGGAATTTCTCGTACAAATTCCGCAAATTACGCAGTTGTTATTCTTCAACAAAGCGGTCAGGATGTTTTTTATTACTACCAATCAAATGAAAATAAAAAGATAAATAACCAGATACTAAAAAAAATTAAAAGATATGGAATTACGTACGAAGATATGCAGACTTCAAACGTAAAATCCGTATATGACAGATTGGCGTCAGAAGTTATAAACGGGACTTCAAATACGGCGAACCGATACACCTTTGAAGAACCTGTTATTCAGTATAATCCAAATTCCGGTTCAACACAGCAGAATGTGGTAAATGGGAATTACCAGAGTTATAATACCGCAAATTCTTTGAGGGGCGGTGTTGCAAGAATTACCTCAGGAACTAAGCTGAATGTATATCTACAGACATCGATTAACACTGCTACTGCCTACAAGGGTGATCAGGTGATTGGTGTGTTGATGCAGGATTTAGTCTACAACGGAGTTGTAGTATTCCCTCAGGGAAGTCTGGTTTACGGCATATTGACAAAAGCTGTTCACGCAGCATACGGTTCAAGGAACGGTAAAGTTGTAATTGAATTTAATCAAATTGTAACGCCGGATAACAAGACTTATGCTATCTCAACAGATAAGATTGATTTTGCGGTTTCAAACGACGGTAAAGTTAAGTCAGTTGTAACAAATGCTGCTACAGGTGCAATAATCGGTGCATTGGGCGGATTGATATACGCTGCATTATCCGGCGGTAATATCGGAACTGCTGCTGCAATAGGAGCAGGTGTTGGTGCTGGTACCGGACTTGCAGGTTCAGCATTAGAACAAGGGGTTGATGCTGAAATCCCTTCGTTTACGGAAATGGAAGTCGTTTTGACTCGTCCGATAAATGTTACTATTAGTTACTAATAAAGGAAAAAAATGAACAAGAGACTTATAACATTAGGTTTTATATTTTTGGCAGTGGCAGTGATTGCCAAGTCTCTTTTTGTAATTTTTAAGAATATTAAAATTGATGATTTTCATAAAGCTGCTATTATATTTGTTATAGATGCTTCGGCGTCTAACCAGAAGAGATTGCCGGATGAAATTAAGTTTGTAAAATCTCTTTGTGCGGTTTTGGATCCGGAAGATGCAATAAAAATTTTAAAAGTATCCGGAAGTTCATATTTGATATATGAGGGTACTCCGGCAGATAGCGTTGAAATTACAAAGTCTGTGGAAGCATTTACAAAAAAAACAACTGATAATTCAACTTCATACGGAGAAGGAATGAAGAAAGCCCTTGGTTATTGCCTTACAATGAAAAAAGAGGGATATCGTCCTTCTGTAGTTGTAATAGGTGATTTGGCAAATCAGGGAACACTTTCAAAACAGTTGAATTGGGAAATTTTACCGCAGAATGTAAAAAAAGTTCAGAATTATATTCCGGAGCTGGCAATGATGTTTGTTTTTGCGCCGCCGGAAAAACTTGATTTGGCAAAAACTAAATTAGCCCCGATTTTGGGTGAAACAAAACTTGTTATAGCTAATGAGGCTATGGTTGACAAGTCTAACAGAAGATTTTTAAAAGCAATAGGACGATAAGGAGTAAAGATAATGTCATTTACAATTGTTACCAAAAATGTTGAAAAAACGTTCACTGATAAGCAGTTAATAAATATCAGTTCAAAACCGGGATATGATGTTCAGGTGAATACGGATTTCCCGTTCATGCTGACTGTCCAATATGATGAAAGAGCAAACAGATGTTTGCTGATTAACCAGTTTAATAACAGGAAATTTTTGTTCAAAGGTCAGCCTATTCCTGCGAGTTTGGAAATTGATAAATTATGTAAAATTATGGTCGAAGGTTCCGACGAATTTATTACTATAAAAGTCGATGCAGCTCAGCATGTTGCACCATCTCAATCTTCAATGAGTGAGGCGGATATGAGAGCTATATACGGCAACGATGCCAATATCGGTATAAAAATGGCTTTGGAGAAAAACAAATCGGATATTGAAGCTTCAAGAGTTGCAATTATAAAGCAGATTTCTGCACCTATAAACGAGTTGAAACATCGTATTTCAATGAATTCAAAAGGTGGAATTATGCTTCATATTGCATTATTTTTGGCGTCATTTGTGTGTGCATTCGGTATAGCGAATTATCTTACAGGACTTCCTCTTGAAGATGCCGGAAGTGTTATACAAATGCCTACTAATATGAAGTTGATTATCATATATGCGGCAATTGTTTATGGTGTGGGACTTGTGATGAAGCAAGGTGTATTTATATTCCTTCAGGGTGGAGAAGCTGCCAGAAGGGGTGTGGAAGGTGCTTCTGCAGAACGATTTATGATAGTTTTGCCTGCAATATTCTATATTGCAATTTATTTGATAAATGTTTTATATTATTTGACACCAAATTCAATGCCGTTGTTTGCAGTATTTATTTCGCTATTCTTTGTTGGTACAAATCTTACCCTTGCATTGGGATGCGGTTACTTTAAGAGTGTAAGTGTTCAAACAAGAGAGCAGTTAGATGTATTTGAATACAGAGAAGATTTTGAAGCGGTTTTAAAAGATTACAGACAGTGGATTGACAGATTTATTAATAGTATGAGTAAAGCTAAAATTGGTAAAGTTAGGGATAAACAATTCTCCTTGCAGTTAAAATCTGTCGGTGAAATGATATTAGGTCTTTTGACAGCACCGTTTTTGGCGTATGGTGTATCTAATACATTGGCAATGTGTTTTCCTGAAGCTGCCGGATGGGTTAGAATTTCAGGGTTAAGAATGAGCCCTGTATTTTTGGTATTGGCAACGTTCTTGATTATTTTTGCATTTTTCTCATTTGCTAATGCGTTTACGGCAAATAAGAAGATACAAGCATCAAATGTTTTAAAACAAGACGGATATTCAAATTATATTCAGCACGGTGTAGAAATATACGGGCTGGAAGGTGCTAAAAAATTAGACCGTGATATGAGGCGTTCTTTCTTAATCGGTATTGTAATTATTGTAATTGAATTTACAATGAACGTTTCATACTTTATGCAAAACCTTGGCGGCGACTTACAAGGTATGTTCTTGGCGGCAGTTGCGGCTCTCGTTCCGACTGCGTTGCTAATTGCCGAAACATTTATGCTAAGTCAAACTAAATTTGAAACATTTGCTTGTGATGAGTTGTTATCTAAAATAGACAGAGACTAATGAATTTGAAAATAATAATACAATTGTTAATAATACTGGCAGTGATAGCCACTTTGGGTATCTGTATCACCAAACCGACGATGCATAAGTCGGTTTTGGTGTATGATTCCGGCTACACTCTCAATCCTGATACGGCGGTTACAACTGAGGAAATTGTTGTTCCGGTTGTGATTGAACAACCTCAGGTTGAGACAGTAAAAATGACTGTAAATGAAAAAATTGACAGTCAAATTGCGCAGGAACAGGCTCAGACGATTCAATATCAAATGTCAAAACAGCCAAATACTGTTACATATACCCAAAATCAAACTCAAAAGGTTATTTCTCAACCTGTAACACAGCAACAGGTTAGTACTGTAAGGCAGCAGACTCAGACACCGGTACAAAAGACAGTTACAACTCCTGTAACTCAAACAACTTATACAAATACAGCAACTCCTGTAACATCGACTCAAGTTCAAAATAATAACATATCAAAAACGGCAGCGTTGCCACAGACAACGCAGACGGTTGTTAATAAATCTGCTCCGATAGGAGTTACTCAACAAACAACAAAGAGTGCGCCTATCGGTAATACGACTACAGTTGCGCAAAATCGTCCTGTTACCACTCAGAAAACGACACAAGCTGCACCGCAGCCTAAAGTTTTAACGGCACAGGAAGAACAGATAGCTTGGGCAAAGTGGGATTCTAATTTAGTAAATAAAATTATAAGTACTGCACACTCAAGAATGCCGGTTGTCCCAAACGGAACTCAATTCAGATTTAGGTTTACAGTTGACAGATACGGTAAGATATCAAATATAGAAACCTATTCTACAAATCCGACCTATACTCCGTACGCTATACAACATATAAAACCGGTTATTCAAAGTCTTCAAGGTCATTCAATCTTGACGTTCCCATACGGTTCAAACAGAGTTGTTCATGATTTGTCGGGAGCTTGGCAAGTTACTAACAGCGGTTCTAACAAGAATAGTACTTACCGACATTTTGATGATGTAGAAAAGGTTACCAGATAGGATAAAAAATGTTTAAATGTAAAGAATGCGGATTAGAATATGAAATAAAACCTGATTTTTGTGATTGCGGAAATGACGAATTTATAGAAGTCGCCGGTTCTTACAGTCCAAAAACCCCAAGTGAGGATTACTCAGGTCAAAAAACCACTTTTAACGAGCAATATCCAGAATTTGGCAGAATGAAAAAGTTTTTTGATCCGATTTCTACCGGCGTATTTTTGATATGTATAATTGTAGGGTTAATAGTTTTATTTTTTGTGGCAAACCCTGTAGATGAACCTGAGAATAATGCGGTTCAAAATAAGCCCGCAGAAACGCAGAATTTAAACATACCGACAATTGATTCTTTGTGGGACAATTCAACAGTGGGAATTATTAACAATGAAAAGGTCATTGCAAGAACCCAGCAGATGCCGCAGCCGGTACAAGCTCAAGTTCCGCAGCCGCAAGAAAATTCCTTATTATCAAGGATTGAGGCTACTATAAACGGACCAAACCAAATTGAGCCTGTTAAACCTCAACAAACTTCTCAACAGGTTAAAGTGCAATCTGTACCTCAGCAAAAAACTGTGTCTCAACCGCAGAAACAGGCTCAGCAATCGGCACCTCAACAAAAACCTCAACCTCAGCAGAACGCAGCTGCAAAGTTTATGCAAAATTTAGGCTTTTCTGCTCCAAAACAACAACCTCAACCTCAAACTCAAAATACACAAAAACCAATAATTCCTTCAAAGACTCAGGCTATTGCAACTCAGCCTTCAGGTCAAACTAAGCCTGTCCAAACTACACAGAAAACTCAACAGACACAAACTCCGGTTCAGCAAACAAAACCGTCGACGACTGCACAAACTCAACAAAGTTCACAACCGGCAGCAACAAAATCGCCTTCTGTTAAGCAAACACAAGTTCCGATGACTACTTCTCTGAGGCCAAAAGCAACTGTCGACACTCAGGCTCTTCAAAAAGAATTGAGTAATTATAAAGTTGGTTTGAGAAATACTATAGGGAAGAAAATTGATTTTGCAAATGTTGTAGGAGATGGCGATTGTACTGTTTCATTTAAAATAGCTTCGAACGGTAAAATAACTAACAGGGCGTTTTCAAAGCAATCTTCAAATATTACGCTGAATGATGCTGTATATAGTGCAGTTATGGCAACTCCGAATTATAATCCTCCGCCGAGCGGTTATAATAATGAAACGATGAATTTGAGGATAAGATTTTATAACGGAAATTTTGATATTTCGTTGAACTAAGATTTGTTAGTTACAATACTGTGGCAACAAATAGTATCAAAATAGTTATAAGTGATATAAATGATGATACCCCCACAATTATCCAGAAAATTGATATTCCGTTTTTTTTCTTGGAAGGTGCCATCGTATATGATTGCTTTACAAATTTTTTCTTAGGTTCTTTTTTTTCTTCAACCGGAGCTTTTTTGCCAAAATTCCAGCCTACCGGAAATAATGATATTTGTTTCTTAGGCTTTCTTCCTCGTTTTTTGCCGGTGCCGGTTCCTTTAGTGCTTTTCTTTTTTTTAGGCTCTTTTTCTTGGTTTAGCTCTTTTGCTTTTTCTTCTTCATATTTTTGTGCAAGTGTCTTTGTCGATTTTTTACCGGTAATAAGAAGTTCTGTATCAAAACGAAGTTTTAAAATATTTTCATCCCCATTGCAATTGTATACTGCGTAATTAATTGCAGCTTCAAAGGCTCTTTGCAGACACTCAAGTGCATCTGTTCCGGTTCTTTCTATTTTGGAAGAATGAACGGCGTCATTTCCGTGTTTTTTCAGAAAATATAAGTCATCTATAAACTCTTTTTCCTGTTCTTCTCCGGAGCTGTTATCTTTAAGAGTTGCAAGCATTTCATCAAAAGTATCTTCAGTAGTTCTTTTATCTGCAAGAACTTTTTTACATACGTTTTCTCCAAATCGTCTGGTCTGGGCCATGCATTGATCAAAGTACTCATCTCTGTATAGGTGTTCAGCTTCTTCTATAATTTCAAACAACTCTTTGTCTGTTTTCTTTAAAAATTCAAAATTTCCAGCCATATATTTTTAAAATTTCTTGGTATCACTTATTTATA
>ONTD01000060.1 GCA_900320675.1 uncultured bacterium | reverse complement strand
GAAGGTGGTAGAGCAACGGGGTTGCTCGATTGACAATTAAATATTATGCCGATGTGGCTCAGGTGGTAGAGCAACTGATTCGTAATCAGTAGGTCGGGAGTTCGAGTCTCCCCATCGGCAAGTTGACATAAGCCGTAGAAAGTCCGGAGACGAGAACCACAAAGCGGAGCTTTGTCAGAGTTCGGCGCGAGCGAGCTGAGTGCGAAGGCTTGATTACGAAATAATGTAATTATGAAGTAATCAACCGTAGACACGTTAAAAGCGAGCGAGAAAGAAAAGTCTCCCCATCGGCAAGTTAACAAATTAATTTTGAACAATGTATTATTATTGGTATCTATAGTAGAAAGAAGGTATTAAAATGTTAGAAAAATTAGAAAAATTTCAGGTATTGTTGTTATCATTGGTAATATCAGCCGGAGTTGTAATTGCAGCAAACACAGTAACTTCTGCAATAACAAAAGACACAGTAGTTGTAACGGGTTCATATTCACAGAATGTAACATCTGATAGCGGAAACTTTTCATTTGAGCTAACCTCAAGAGCACAAACCAAGGCGCAGGCATACGAAACAATCAACAAGCAGCGTCCTGAAGTTATAAAATATCTTGAGAGCAAGGGCTTTAAAAAGGATGAAATAGACATAAAAACACCGAGCGGCTATAACTCATACAAGATGATGCCGAACGGGAATTCATCAAATGAAATTGCTTATTACAATCTTTCACAAAATTTCACAGTACGCTCAAATGACGTAAAATTAATAAAAGAGGTTTCATCTGACATATCAAATTTAATTTCACAAAACATTGATATCAATGCATATGAGCCACAATATTTTTATTCAAAATTATCTGATATGAAAGTAAAAATGCTTCAGGAAGCAACAAAGGATGCAAAAAGCAGAGCATCGGCCATGCTGAAGTCAACAAATAACAGAGTCGGAAAAATACAATCAGTAAAGATGGGAGTATTCCAAGTAACTCCGGTTGACTCAAATGATGTTTCCGATATGGGAATAAGTGATACATCAAGTATAGAAAAGAAAATAACATCAGTTGCAAATGTTACTTTTAGCGTAAAATAAGGAGGTTAAATGAAAAAGATAGTAATTTTATCAATGGTTATCGGGTTAGGATTGAGCGCAAATGCGATGGATTATTCGGCACCGATAGGCGGTTTAATCAATGATGTAGGTGGAATGCAAAACACAGATGCACAATTAAAGCTACTGGAACAAGACTACTTCCGCAAACACGAGTATAACGAATTTCAAGATATGAAAGAAGTAAAGGATGCACGTAACAAGAAGATTATGTTGGAGCAAGATTACAACAACGTGCAACGTGAACAACAATATCGTTCAAACTTTTATCATCAGGACGTAGATTTTGTCAGAGAAAACGGTAAATTAATGATTAAACGAATTGACTAGGGCAAAATATACATATCAAAAACAAGAAAAGAACAATCGTACTTCGGTTGTTCTTTTTTTACTCGCTTTTAATATTCCAAAATTCAGGATTAAGCATAGCAATAAACGGAATTAATTCCAAACGACCAACAAGCATATTAAAAATAAGAATAAATTTAGTAGATGAATGCAGCGGTTCAAAGGATGACATAGGACCAATTTGTCCAAATCCCGGTCCGATATTGCCAAGCGAAGTGATAGCCGAAGACAGCCCAAGCGTGTGATTATGTTCAATAAGCGTAATTACCACCGCAGTGGTACAAATTATCAATATATATTGAAACAGAAAAATAACAACTTGACGCAAGACATCCGGCGCAACGGTTTTATCGTTATGCTTAACAGGAATAACCGCATTAGGATGAAGAATTTTTTCAATTTCGTTTTTCAGAATTTTAAAAACAAGTAAAAGTCTTGTAAGCTTAATACCACCGCCTGCCGAGCTTGAACAAGAGCTCAAAATCATCGCAATAAGCAAGAAAACTTGAGCTGAATATGCCCAATGGGTATAATCAACGCTTGCAAAGCCCGAAGAGGTCATAACGCTGACAACTTGAAAGAAGGCATGCCTAACAGAATCCACAATAGAATATCCCTGCTGCGGGAGAACAAGAAATGCGACAATAATAGTGAATATAAATATTATAGAAAAATACAAACGAAATTCTTCATCTTTAAACAAAGCAAACGGATTTTTTTGCTGCAATGCTTTAAATTGTAAATTAAAGCTTGTACCGGCAAGGAGCATAAAGCAACCGATTAAGACGGTAGCCGCCGGAATATTATACCCCATAATACTGTGTTCATTTGGAGAAAATCCGCCTGCTGATATAGTGGATAAAGCGTTACATATAGCGTCAAACGGCGCCATTCCGACAAGCATTAACGAAATAAAAAGTATTACAGTAAGCCCTAAGTACAATTTCCACAAAATAGAAGCAGTATTCCTAACTCTGGGAGTAAATTTATCCTCAGTCGGTCCCGGAGCTTCCGCAAAAAACATCTGCCTTCCTGCAACCGCAAATTGAGGAAGAACTGCAATAAACATGACAATAATTCCCATACCGCCAATCCATTGAGTTAAACTTCTCCAGAAGAAAAAGGCTTTCGGATAGTCATAGTGGGTTAAAATAGTAGCACCGGTAGTAGTTATACCTGAAGTTGCCTCAAATATACTGTCAATAATTGATAAATCATAAAACGGATATGGAATTGCCGAAACAAGAGCAAAAATAACCCACGAAAGAGCAACAATAAACAAACCCTCAGATTTTTTAATATCGTTCAAATTTTCTAATCTTGCGGAAGCGGGAACAATTTTTCTCATAAGATAACCTATACCGGCAGAAATAATTGCCGCACTTATAAATGGAAATACCGAGTTGTAATCATGAGAAATAATCGCTACAACAACCGGAGCGAGCAGCACTAACCCAATGTACATCATTATTAAGCTTAAAGCGTTTACAATATAACTCAGTCTCATAACAACTATTTAACCTTAAAAAACTCTTTAATTTTAACCGCATCTTCCGCTTTTGTAAAGATAATCAATACATCTTCATATCTTATATCAGTATCCCCCTTAGGAATAATAACTTGATTTCTTCTCTGAATAATCCCGATTATAGAAGGAGCAGGAAAATGTAAGTCCATAATTTTTTTACCGCTGAATTCTGGTTTTACAACAATCTCCAGAACTTCACCCTGACCTTGTTCCACGGTTGCTAAAATATCAACATCATTTTCTGCCAAGTCATTCCTAACTTCATTTAGTGCAGAATTTTTCGGAGAAATAGCAATGTCGATTCCGACTTTTTCAAAAAGCGGGATATTAAGTATCTGAGAGACTCTGGCAATAACTCTTTTTACCCCTAACTGTTTTGCAATAAGCGAACACAATAAATTTCTCTCATCATTATTAGTAACACTTATTGCGACATCGCATTGACTGATAGCTTCCTCATCAAGCAGTTTCAAATCGGTCCCGTCTCCGTGAATAACAAGAGTATTTTTTAACTGCTGAGAAAGTTCTTCACACCTTGCATAATTTGTTTCAATAATCTTGGTTTTAATCTTAACGCTTTCAAGGTTTTTAGCAAGCATAAGACCAACATTACCGCCACCAATAATAGCAACACTTTTAACATATTCTTTATCGTGGAAAAACGTACCTGCAAGTATATCAAGCGAATGAGAGGTTCCCATAAATATTAATTTGTCTTCGGCTTTTAATACGGTTTCTCCGTTTGGGATAAACAATTCGCCGTCTCTGGTAAGTCCGACAATCAATGTATCATTTGTAAATCCGCAATCTCTGACTTTTTTGTCAACAATAGACATATTCGGGCTGACTTTATATTCCAATAATCTTGCTCTTCCGTCAGCAAAGTTTTCCACATCAAGAGCTTGGGCAACGGTTACGATTCTGAAAATTTCTTGAGTAAGCAACTCTTCAGGCCATATGATGTAATCAATAAAGAAATCCCCGCCTACTCCGTTGTTTTTTTCAAAGTAAAGAGTATTTTTATATTCTTCTTTAGACACAAAACAAATGGTTCTTATACCGCTAACCTTCTTTGCAGCCAAACAAGCTACGATATTAGCTTCATCAATAGCGGTACAAGCAATAAAGCAATCCGCATTTTTTATATCTGCGAAATTAAGAGCATTCATATCACAGGCATTACCCTGCACAAAACTGATATCTAATTTTGAAAACTCTTCTCTGCGGTTTTCTTCTTTATCAATAATTGTAATGTCGTGGTCTTCAAAAAATTCTGTAGCGAGCAGGCATCCTACCTCAGTTGCTCCGAAAATAACTATTTTCATACATTTCCTTTAATATTAATTTGCCGCAAAAAGTGATAGCAGCATTATAACCAAATTTTGAATTATTCCCAGTGCGATAATCGCAACTATCGGAGAAATATCAATCATCCCGATAGGCGGTATAATTCGTCTAAACAGTTCCAAATAAGGCTCTGTAACCTCTCTTATTAATTTCCAAGGCTGTTTATACCAATCAATATTTCTTATAAATGATAACAAACAACGAACAAGGATTAAGATATAAAATAATCCAAATACACTGTTTATCGCTTCAGCCAAAACTCTGAACATAAATTAAACCTCATTATATTATAACTGTGAACTCGACTTTGTATTTTTGCATTCGCAGTTGCTGCGCTCTTGCGGAATCTTTTCTATCATGTTAAACAACAATTTCTTTAAATTTTCAACATTAGAATTAAATACCTCAATAACTTCATGATGAGAAACCGGCGGAACATCTCCGACCAATCCGGCGTCATAATCCGTAACCAACGTAATATTCAACGGACACATATCCAATTCTTTTACAAGATAATTTTCAGGAAAAGCTGACATATTAATAACAGACCAACCCTGATTTGTAAAAAATTTAGATTCGGCTTTAGTTGAAAATCTTGGACCGTTAATTACAACAATCGTACCGGTTTCGTGTACCGTAATACCCAAATCTTTAGCGGTTTCTATTGCTATTTTTCTAAGTTCCGGACAGTATGTCTCTGCCGCAGACGGGTGAGTAACAATCGGGCCTTCAAAGAAAGTTGATTTTCTTCCGTCAGTCCAGTCAACAAACTGATCACAAATAACAAAATCCCCCGGTTTTATATCTTTTTGCAAGCTTCCGGAAGCACAAGGAGAAATTACCCTTTCAACACCAACCGATTTCATAGCCCAAACGTTAGCTCTATAGTTAATTAAATGAGGAAGAATAGTATGATTTCTGCCATGACGAGGCATAAACGCAACACTATGCTGCCCTATTTTTCCTATAAACAGGTTATCACTAGGCATTCCATACGGTGTTTCAATTTTTACTTCTTCAATATCATCTAAAAAT
>ONTD01000124.1 GCA_900320675.1 uncultured bacterium | reverse complement strand
TTTAACCAAAAACTCCCGTGTTTATATTGGGAAGACATCGGAAATTTTATAAAAGAAAGTTCTGCACAATAATTTTTTATAGTTTGAGCAGGTGCGGTGCAGCCCGAGTCATTGCAGTTTTTGGTAAAAGCTTTTTTATCTTTGTATAATTCTTCGTTTGCCGCAAATGCTCTTATGCAATTTTCTGAAGTTGTCCAAATTTCCCAAGCATCATCTAAGGTCGGAAGCCTCATACCATTTTTGCTGCATATTGTTGATGCTTCGTAATAATTGGTTCTTAATCCAAAATCTTCTGACAGACAAATTGAGTCTGTGATTTTTGTGCAGGACGCAGAAGGAGTATTGATGAACTTTAGTACTGTCCTTCCCTTATAGGCTACTATTATAAGCGATAACAGTACCATTAATATGCAAAGAAATCTTATTTGGCTTTTAAGTTCTTCCAAAATATCCTCCAAGCTATATGTCAATTATACTTGCTTTTTTTCTAAAAATCAAATAGAATTGAAGAAGATAGGAGATTAAATTATGAAATTAAAATTTTTAGGGATATTGTTAGCTATGTTTTTGCTTGTGCAGGCTGCTGTCGCTGCACCGTTTAATGCAAATGCGAAAACAAAAAGAATACCTGCGGGTACCCAGTTTACTTTAGAATTACTAAATCAAGTTACTTCTACAACTACGGAGGGAACTGAATTTTCGGCGATATTAGTTACCGATCAAAAAGAAGATGATGATGTAATTTTACCGTCAGGTTCACTTGTCAGGGGCACCGTAAAAAAGATTGTTCCGTCAAAGCGTTTGTCAAAAGGTGCAATTGTCTATCTTGACTTTGACCATGTTGTAACCCCAAACGGCAGACAGTTACCGCTTTCTTTATCCGTAATCGGCAGATCTGATATGACTGTTGACGGTGGAATTACTACTACAAAAGGTTATGGCGATGCTGTAAAACAAAATTGGACAAAGACAAAAAGTATTGCTAAAAAAGCTACACAGTGGGGTATTGATAGCGGAGATTTTTGGAACGGATACGGTAAAATTTTAACTGTTCCTACCGGTGCGGTTGGCGGCGGAGTAGGCGGAGGTGCTTACTTTGTTGGCGATAGTGTTGCCGATTTGGTACGTAAAGGGGAAGAAGTTAATATTGAAAAAGGCTCTAAAATAGAAGTTATTTTAGTTGATCCGATTGATGTTCCTGTTATATAACGACTTTTTTCAAGATGAAGTTTTACTGATAAGTTATTAATATAGCTTATTTTGATTGTTGTGCTTAAAAATGTTAAGATAAAAGTGTAATGATGTAAAAGTTATATTAAGACCGAAGCATTTATGGTATAATTAGGTATAGATATTTTAGATGGAGAGATTTTAAGATATGTGCGGAATAGTCGGATATATAGGTGATAAAAGAGTCGTAGATGTATTAATTAACGGATTGAGCCAGCTTGAGTACAGAGGTTATGACTCTGCGGGTGTTGCTTTGTTCTGTGATAATAAAATAAATGTGTATAAAGCTGAGGGTAAACTGGAAAATCTTAGTTCGGTATTAATGCAGCATAAGCCTGAATACGCCGATGCTACAATGGGAATAGGTCATATCCGATGGGCTACGCATGGTGCTCCAAACGTTATTAATGCTCATCCTCATACTTGCAATTGCGGAAGTCTTGTTATTGTTCATAACGGTATTATTGAAAATTATAAAGAACTTAAAGTGAAGTTAGAGGCTAAAGGAGCTAAATTCCGTTCACAGACCGATACTGAAGCTGTAGCACATTTGATTGCGTATAAGTATGAAGAAACAAAAAATTTAGTTGAGGCTGTAAAACTTGCGTCAAAAGAATTGGAAGGAGCTTATGCTCTTTGTATCATGCATAAATCAGAACCGAATACGCTTGTTGCAACAAAAAGAAATGCTCCGCTGCTTGTTGGGGTTGGTGATAATGAGTATTTTGTAGCATCTGATGTTCCGGCAATTATACCTTATACAAAGCGTGCGATGTATCTTAATGATAACCAGATAGTTTCTCTTTCAAAATCAGGGATGAAATTGTTTGATTCAGATGGAAATGAGCTTCCGCAAAAGGTTGAAGTTTTGCCTTGGGAACCGGTTGCCTTAAGCAAAATGGGATATAAACATTTTATGCTCAAAGAAATTCATGAGCAGCCGGATGTTATACGTAATATTTTAGTAGGTAAATTACACTCTCCGGAGCAGCCTATTAAACTTGATGAAGTCAAATTGACTAAAGAGACTTTGAAGAATTTAAACAGAATTCAAATTATTGCTTGCGGAACATCATTGCACGCAGCGATGATTGGCAAATACATTATTGAAAACTTCTGTTCAATCGCAGTTGATGTAGAAGCATCAAGTGAATATATTTACAGAAAAACAGTAACAGATGAGCATACTCTTGTTATCGGAGTTTCTCAGTCAGGTGAAACTGCGGATACTCTTACCGCAATAAAACAGGCTAAGGCAAGAGGTTCTCATGTGTTGATTATTACAAACAGACCTGATAGTGCAATGGCAAGAGAAGCCGACAGCTTAGTTCCGGTAAACGCAGGTATTGAGGTTTCTGTTGCGGCTACAAAATCATATATAGCTCAGCTTGTTTCATTCTATTTACTGGCGTTGTATATGGCTGAAATTAAGGGAAGCCTTGAATTATCCGTTCTAAAATCTTTGAAATCGGATTTAACATTGATTCCTCAAAAGATTGAGCAAATTCTTTCTCATAAAGAAATTATTCAAAAGTGTGCGCAGCATTACGCAAATACCAAGGATTTTATTTATGTTGCAAGAGGAATTAATTATCCGACAGCACTTGAAGGTGCATTGAAATTAAAGGAAATAAGTTATATAAACGCAACCGGATATCCGGCAGGAGAGTTGAAACACGGACCTATTGCGATGTTGGATGAATCAATGCCGGTATTGTCAATTCTTATGAAAGGCAGCGTTTATGAAAAATTGCTCTCAAATAGCGAAGAGGCAAAGGCTCGTAATGCCAGAATGATTGCTCTTACAAATTCAAACGATGAAAAATTGAAGGATTTATTCGACTTTATAATTGAGGTTCCGGATATCCAAGAGTTGTTGTCGCCTTTAATAGCGATGGTTCCGCTTCAATTGATTGCATATTATATTGCTGAATATTTGGGTAAAGATGTTGACCAGCCAAGAAATTTGGCGAAATCTGTTACGGTGGAATAATGATTGTATCAGACGTAATAAAATTAAAGCTCAATGTTCCTATTGATGATTGTGATATTGAAAAAGAATTAAGTTCGCTTGAATTAAATATTTTAAGGTGGGCTATAACTAAAGTTGAAGATGATTTTGTAACACTAAGAATTGCTTATGAAAAGGTTTAAAACCTCGGTATAGTTTTGGTATTGGGGTTGCGGTAAGGTGAAATAAGTGTTATAATATTAGTATAAACATCTGCACTTCCTATATGTATGAAAAGAAATATAATAATAAATGAAGAAAATTATTTAAAACTATATTATGACATTCCCTTTGAGGGTTCCACATCTGCGGGAAAACCCTTGAGACGTTTGCGCAATATTACTTGTCCTTATCGTGGTATAAAGATTATTCCCGGTACTGCACTTAAGCCTTTTGAAAGAGGATTGTTAAATTGTAAGTGCGCACAAGACGGTGTAGCTTTACTTTCTGATTATGCTGACAATCTTCTTCCTACAGAAAAATCAATCTATGCAATACTTTGCGATTTCTCGAAGCTTAATCCGAATGATAATATTCAAAATTGCTTACAAATGCTTTACACCAACAGCTTAACCAGATTGAAACTGGAAGAATTTTGCGTGTTGGATGAGGTGGATAATCTCTCTTGTAAACTTTCGCCTTCAACTGCTCTAAAGTTGCGGGAAAAAACAACTCAGTGCCGACAGTTAATTCTGAGCGATAACAAAAAAGATTCTTTTAAAAGAAAAGCTTTTTTAAGTTCGTTAGATGAAATTTCACCAAAAGATAATGAAAAAGAAATTATTGGCGATATAAAAAATAAGGCTTTATTTTTGCCAACTTCCGGCAGCAGTAAAAATGCATTTATAGTTAAATATGCTTCAAGAACACAAACAGAAACCATAAGACGGCTTTTTATTGCATCAACCGGTTCTATTGAACATATAGTTCCGCAGTCAATGGGCGGATTGAATACTATAGGTAATTTTTTGTGGACAACAGCCAGCGGCAATCGTTTTAGAGAAAATATGCCGCTTCCGTGGTATATTAAACGTTTTCCTAAAATCCCTAACTATGCTCAACTGTATATAGATGATGTAATCTCAGAGATACATAACGGGAAATTGGAAGGTAATGAGACTTATCCGTATAAAGTTAAACAAAAGTTGTTGTCTGCTTCCGAGGGTAGAATTTTGATAAGTCTTGCCGGTTATATGTACTCGGAAGAAGAAGCTGCCCAAAAAGAAAAAGAATTTCATTACAGGTGGGAAAAGTATAAAAAATAAAGCTTAACCTTAATATATTTCTGATTGATGTTGTATCAAATTGTTACCTTTCTTGACAAAAATTTACGTTACTAAACATTTTGAATTTTTTGGCATGGTTCATGCTAGAGTATTTATACAATGTTTAGAGACAGGAATAGTTAAGGAGATAAGGAATGTCTGAATACCTGAGCAAAGAAGAGATTAAACAGTGGAGAAGCTCATTAGAAAGAATTACTTTAGAGGAATATGCTGCCAGATTAGGGAAGAAAATAGCTGAGGATAAGCCAACAAATGATTTAGCTGATATAGTTTTGCACGGACAGCCTGTGGTTTCTACTACAGAGGACTGGGTTCAGCCAAAAACGGAACGCATTACTACTATCGCGCAGCGTGCCTTTGAAAGAGAACAAGAGATTGCTCCGTCTCCTTTCTCAATTTCAAAATTGAAGTTAAGTATAAATGATTTGTCTGCAAAATCAAGTGCGACGGCAAATAAATCTTCCCTGAAGAGTTCTTCAACCAAAAAAGTTAAAATTTCATCTTCGGAAGTTAAATCAGTCGCAAAACAAAAGTCTGCTGCAAAATCAAGTGCAAGTAAAATTGAAAAAACTTCGGCACAAAAGTCAGCAAAAGCTTCAAAATCGGTTAAGGCTCCTAAAACTACTAAGGCGATTAAGGCTAAAGCAAGTGTGATGAATGCTATACCGACAGGCGACGAGTTTAGAGATGAAATAAGAGTGGTATTTAAAAAGGCTCTTACTGACAGAGAACAAAAGGTATTTGATTATTTTGCAGAACACAAAAATGAAGTCGTTTATGCAAAAGATTTAGCAGTTTTGTTAGATTTGCCAAGAGATTATGTGTATAAATATATTAAAAATTTAAGAGCTAAAATTGAAGGTGAAAAGCTCGAAAATGCCGATAAAGGCGGATTTATATTAAATGTATAAATATACATTTTAAATTCATAATATATTGGTTTTTAAATTTTAAGCGGACAATTTAGTCCGCTTTTTAATTGGAGCTAGGTCGAAATAATTATTATATTTTTAAATTTAATACTTTAGGTTTAAATAAAATTTATTAATTTAAAGTTTAGATAAATTGTAACTCTGATGAATAGGATTTTCTTGTAACAGAATTTATCTTATGACTAAGGAGTTATAAATATGAAGAAATATATTTTAGTTGCTTTGATGTTGTTTATGTTATCTCCGATGTCATATTGTGCTTCGGGCGGCAATTCTGTATTGGGGAAAATTGAAGAGTCCTTATATGGTTTTACATATGATGATGAATCTGATGATGCAAGATTAAATAGAATAGAAGATACTGTATATGGAAAAGTCTCTTCAAAACCAAAATCTGAAAGGATTGCAAAACTCAGCAAGGATATTTCGGCTGATTCTATCGGTAAAGAAATTCCTCCGGTAGAGGATACTTTTGCGGAAAGTCCTGAATATATAGTGGAAGAAGAACCGCAAGAAACTTCTGATGTTAGTTATCCTGTTATAGATGAGATGGAAAAGCAACTGTTTAATGAGGTTAACAAAAAAGATAATATAAAAAACCGTTTGGCAAAACTTGAGCAAAAAACTTTTAATAAAACATACTCAGATGATTTAAGTACAAGAGTAGACCGTTTAAGAGCTCAAATAAAGCCGCAGTCATTGATGGAAAATTCTATGGCTCAGACATATAACACATTTTATGATGAAGATGAAATTGTTCAGGCGCCTTCAAGTTATCATCTTGATAAATATGTTTCTCCTGACAGTTTTGATTATGAATATTATAATGACAAGGCAAATCGTTTGGGAGATTTCTACGACAACGGATTACCGCATACTCAAAGCTATTCATCAAAACCTAAAAAAGCTTCGATATCGACTATTGAAAAGAAAATATTTCGCCAATCTTTTAGTAATGATTCTATGGAAAAAAGATTGTCCAGAATTGAAAATTCTATGTTCGGAACAGAGTTTTCTAATGACGATACACAAACTCGTATAGACAGAATTTCCAGTGCGTATCAAGCGGAAAAGTCAGCGGGTAAATATGACTCAAATAAATTTACGCAAAACCTTGCAACTGCGATGCAGATAGGTACGATAATACTAATGGTACTTGCTTGTATCTTATAAAATATTGACTTTTGATATTTGTTCATTAAAAGAAAAATATGGATATTCTTAAACTTCTAAACATAAACCATAAATGTTCTCACAGTAAAATATCTCCTGAAAGCGAGTTATCGTATTGTCCTGACTGTGGGGAACTGATAGAGAACAGATGGTTTATAACCAGATGTGCTTGCTGCGGCGTAAAAGTCAAGGCAATGATAAAAAACGGAGAGGTTATTGCTCAGGAAAAATTCTGTCATAATTGCGGTAGCAATAATTTTGTTCCGGAACAAATTTCAAAGATAAATTGTATAGATATAAATTATGCAGTTCTTGTTAAAACCGTTGTAGTGCCACAATATGATGAATATAGCAACAATTGGACAGATGTAAAAACCGGTTCAAAAATAAAATTGCTTAGCCAAACATAGCGTTACAGACTGTTATTGCAGCAATTATGCCGATTATGTCTGCTAAAATTCCGACAAGAACTGCATATCGTAATTTTGAAATTCCGACAGCCCCAAAGTACACTGCCAAAACATAAAAAGTTGTCTCGCTGCTGCCCACCATTACGGCGGATAAAGTCGTCGCATAGTTTTCAGCTCCCAGACTGTGTGCAATATCGGAAAATATACCAAGAGCCGCTGAACCTGATAATGAACGGACAATCATTATCGGTGTTACATCGACGGGTATATTGAATTTTAAAAATAGGGGAGCACATATTCCACCTATAAATTCAATAATTCCTGAAGCTCTCAACATTGATATAGCAACTATTATTGCCACAAGATAAGGTATAATGTTGACTGATACTTTAAATCCTTCCTTTGCACCGTCTGTGAAAACTTCATATATAGGTACTCTTTTTATAAGTCCCATTGTAAGTATTATAATCAAAATTACAGGTAAGGTCCAAAGTGAAATAATATTCATTACGGAGTGAAACATTATTCATCACCTCCGTTTTCTTGAGGTTTCCAAATTTTTTGAAAGATTTTTGCAAGTATAATTGCCGACACAAAGGCAATCGTTGTTACAAGTAATGTAGGTGCAATAATAGATGTAGGATTTTTGTATCCGATACCTACCAGTACAGCAATTACAGTTGCAGGAATGAGCTGAAATCCGGCGGTATTCATTGCTAAAAACATACACATTGCATTTGATGCCGATTTTTTATCTTTATTATGTTGTTGTAATTCTTCCATTGCTTTTATGCCGATAGGAGTTGCAGCATTAGTAAGCCCCAGAGCATTGGCAGAAAAACTCATCGCTATATCTCCGATAGCCGGTGAATTCTCGGGTATCTCGTTAAACAAAATTCTTGTTATAGGTTTTATAATTTTTGAAATAAACTCAACCAAGCCGCATTTTTCGGCAATTTTCATCATACCGAGCCAAAATGCCATTATTCCTATCAGAGAAAATGCAACTTTTACCGATAACTCAGCCCCGCTTAGGATTCCGTTGATTACCTCGTCTAACTTGCCGTTAGCTGCACCTGCTATTATTGAAACAATAATTAAAAAATAAAATATGTAATTCATTCTTCTATCATAATATCAATGATTTTTTCGGGCAAATTTTTAACAAAAACGTACTCATTTACGGCATTAACAAAAGGCTAACCCATATGAATAGCATACCGGAAATAATTCCCACCATTGATAAATGCCAGTTACCGAATTCTCTTGCAAGCGGCAGTAATGTATCAAACGAAATGTATATCATAATTCCGGCAACAGCTGCCATTGCAACCCCTATCATTAATTGCGGCATGAAGAAATGTAATAATATCATTCCTAATATTGCTCCGATAGGTTCACTTATCCCTGAT
Organism: uncultured bacterium; assembly: GCA_900320675.1. Lineage (GTDB taxonomy): Bacteria > Cyanobacteriota > Vampirovibrionia > Gastranaerophilales > Gastranaerophilaceae > UBA1221. Next base: position 16,008 of record ONTD01000124.1, on the reverse strand, counting down.
AATGCGGCATAAAGTGTTGCATAACGTTTCTTTCCTGTTGAGTGATAAATCGGAAGGGCAACCGCAATGCCTTCAGGTATGTTGTGTATTGCTATTGCAAGTCCTACGGACAATCCTAATGTTAAATCATGGGATGCGGTAAGAAATGTTGCCATCCCTTCCGGAAAATTATGAACAAATATGGCAGCCGCCGTAAATAATCCTGCTCTTTGCATCCTCTTATCGGCACTGACAACATCAGGATTCATGAGTTCTTTTTCATCAATATGATCCGGTATAAAGTAATCAATAAGTACGGCAATTAATATTCCTATAATAAATCCGCCATATACCACCCATTTGTGATTTGTAGGGAATCTTTCACTCAGCATTTCGCTTGCTGCCGGTAAAATATCCGTAAATGATAAAAATATCATAACACCTGCAGAAAAACCAAGCCCTACAGATAGTGCTTTAAGATTATCTTTTTTTACCATAAATGCAAATATAGAACCGATAGCAGTAGCCAAGCCTGCAAATAAAGTTATCAATAAAGCTAGTCCATAATTGTGGGGCATTTCTTTTCCTTTCGGTTTCTATATGTTTATATACTATCACAAAAATATTTTTTGATTATTCTTTTACTCCGCCTTGTAAGATGTCATTTATGAAATATTTTTTGCCGAAAAGAAATACTCCTATTACAGGAATTGTACAAATAACAGAACAGGCAAGTAATTCCCCCCATAATGTTATTTCTCTGAAGCTCCCTTTAAATATTGTCAGTCCGACAGGTAATGTTCTCATTCCTTCTGAATTAGTAACGATTAACGGCCACATGAAACTATTCCATGTCGTTACGAACGTAAATAAAGCTAAAGTTACAATTGTCGGCAAAGCGAGCGGTAATGCTATTCTAAAGAAACTCTCAAATATATTACACCCGTCAATTCTTGAGGCATCTTCCAGTTCTTTCGGATAATTAAGAAAGTATTGTCTCATCATAAATATTCCGAACCCGCCAAATAATCCGGGTAAGATAAGTGCGGAATAGGTATCTATTAAGTGGAGTTCTCTCATTAGGAAAAATAACGGTATAATGTTTACCTGCGGCGGTATGAGCATTGTTATAAGTATTATTAAAAATAATACGTCTCGTCCCAAAAATTTTAATCTTGCAAATGCATACCCAGCCATTGATGCAAATACCACCTGCCCGAATGTCGTTATAACAGCTACAATTAAACTGTTCATAAAATACCTCGCAAGCGGAATTTGGGTGAATACATTTTTGTAATTATCCAAAGTCAGTCCGGTATAAAATAAATTGCCGGCTTGTGAAAATATTGCATCATTTCTTACAAAAGAAAGATTTACCATAGCTAAGAACGGGTAAATCATGCTTATTGCAATAAGTATAAGTATTAAATATCCAAAATATACCCTGAATTTTCTCATAAATTAATTTTATTATAATAGCTTTTCTATTGCAATTTATTGCGTAAAAAAGGCGGATAACATCATCCGCCTTTAGTGTATTTAGATTTTTTAACTTAACCGATAAGATTAAGTCTGTTATTTTGAGTCTCTTTTGCCAACTTGTCTGCAAAATATTTTTCCTGCAACGATGCAATTTGATAGTCAATATTGCTTCTTAGCATATCCCTTTCCAACTTCTGATCCATTGCACGAAGCATATTAAGATTTGCCCCTGAAAATGCACCCGAACCGATATTATCCATCATTGACATCATTGTGTCCTGTGCGTTCAACATGCGGCTTTCTGCATCAAATCTTCTCTGCATTGCGTTCATTCTGGCGATCATTGATACTAACATACTAACCTCAAAACATTTCTACTACATACTCAGTATAAACTATTTTTAAAGTTTGCGCAATCCTGTTTTGGACAAATTTTAATTTTTATTTTCAAATGTAAACTTTTGTAAATATTTTTGGATTTTGTGAAATTTTTTTGAATAAAAATACTTTATTATTATATAAGAGATATAAAGTATATATCACTTGGATAAAGATAAGGAGCATAATATGCCTGGAGATGATTTAAAAATAGACAGCGTAAAGAGAAAAAGACCGGAATACAGTGATTACAATTTAGCTGCAAAAAAATCAAAAGCCGGTCAGGTAGCATTTCATGTTCCTACCTTCCAGATTGGTAATTTACTGGGTTCGGGGAATGTTCATGGTAATGCAAATCAAATTGCCTCAAGAACAAGCGGAACACAATCTGCATCTTCTTCGTGGTAATTTTGCAACGAAATAATTTTTAGTATAAAATAATCCTCGTAACAGAGGATTATTTTTTATGTTGTTAACCGCAGATATCGGAAATACCAGTATAACTCTAGGAGTATTTGATGGGAATGCTCTTGTTGAAGAATTCCGTTTGGCATCTGACAGAGATTTGTCTGTTGAGGAATATGAAGTTTTGATACGTTCTTTATTAAAGGATTTCCGAATAAACGGGTGTGTGATTTCTTCTGTTGTCGAGGAATTAACTTGTAAAATAAAAGAAGTATTAAATTTATTAAGTGATGAAGAGCCTTTGGTGTTAACCTCTTCTTTAGTAACAGATTTTAAGATATGTATTGATAACAAGAATGAGCTTGGCGCTGACAGGATTGCAAATGCTGCGGCGGCATTTGTTTTGTATAAGAAACCTGTGATTGTAATAGATTTTGGTACCGCAACTTCTTTTGATATAGTTAACGGCAAAGGCGAGTTTGTTGGCGGGGTTATTGCTCCGGGGATAAATCTTCAGTTAAAGTCATTGAACAAGTTTACCTCAAAACTTCCTAAGATAGAGGCGGCAAGCTCTCCCGTAGCTATCGGAACAAATACTGTTGATGCAATTTTGTCGGGGGTTATAAGAGGGTGTGCTTCAATGATAGACGGACTTGTGGAACAGTGCGAAAAAGAATTGGGCGAGAAAGCTGTAATCGTTGCAACCGGCGGATATGCTCAGATTATATCCGAATATTTAAAGCGTCCTTTTGATTATATCAATCCAATTTTAACTCTTGAGGGGATGCGTTATTTGTATTATTCAAATAAAAAATCTATATATTGTAAGTAAACTGTAAAAAGTTACCCATAAGATTTTCGTTCCATACTTGAACGTCAGGCGGAACCGATAGGACAGCCGGAGTAAAGTTCCATATATATTTAATATCAGCTGCAACGAGAAAATCTGCAATTTGTTGGGCATATTGTCTCGGAACGGTTAATATTGCAATATCTACGCTTGATTTTCTTGATAAGTTCGGCAGCTTTTCAATATCAAGAATAAGTTTATTATTGACAGTTTTCCCGATTTTTTCTTTTTTGTTATCAAAAAGTGCCAATATGTTTAATCCATAGTGTTGAAAGTTATCGTAATTTGCTAATGCTGTTCCAAGGTTTCCCGCACCGATAATGAAGGCTTTTTTATTTTTTGAAAAGCCCAATGTTTTTTCTATTGATGTCTTTAATTCTTTGACAATGTAACCTACGTTACTTTTTCCGGAATTGTTCAGTACGCTGATATCTTTTCTGACCTGAGAATCATCAATTTTAAGTAAGGCGGCAAGTTGTTTGCTTGAAACATATTCGATATTTTTTTCTATATAATCTGTTAGTATGCAGTGGTACAAAGTTAGCCTATTGATAACTTTATCAGAAATTTTTTTGTCCATAAATATCTACCTGTCTTTTCTTTGGAAGTCTTCCGGATGATTGGAATTTGAAAGTTTAATTTCGTAATATTCATTCTTGTCAATGTTAACACCCATGTTGTCAGTGTTAACTTTAAATTTCCTCTTTTTATTTTTTAAAATATTATCAATAAAACTTTTCATTATATGTGAATTATATCACAAGCAGAAATATAAATTTTTCCAAATCAGTATAGAAATTTTATAATTACACTTTCGCCGGATAACGTGATAATATGCCTTCAAAATCGCTAAAATCTTTTATTATCATATCTACGGCCGGAATATTTTCATATAGTTCAACCGGTTCCATTGAGGCTATTGCAACAATTTTGCCGGCACCGGCAGCTCTTGCTGATTCTATGCCTGATATAGCATCTTCTATTACAACGCATTCATTTGTCTCAATATTAAGTCTGCTTGCTGCTATTTGGTATATATCCGGTGCCGGTTTACCCTTAATATAGCCGTCTGCGTATACTATTTTGTCTGTATCAAACCATTTTTTTAGTTCAAAATGTTCAATATAAAAATCTACGTTATTTTTGTCAGACATAGTTGCAATGTTCATTTTAATATTATTTTCTTTTAAATAGTCCAAAAATTTTTCCGCATACGGAGCAAGTTTGCATTTTTTTCCCATATCTCTGCATCTTTGTCTATATAGGCTTTCTTTCTCATCCCCCATGGTTTTTACAAGCTCATCATCAGGTTCAACTCCTAATGCGTACCATATTATATCCTTATTTGTTCTGCCAAACATATGCTCACGCATTTCTTCATCGGTAAACGGAATCCCCCTTAATTTTGCTGAAAATTCTCTCCATGCTTCAAGGTGCATTTCAGAATCAAAAAACAGGGTACCGTTAAAATCAAAAATTATCGCGTTATATTGGTCTCTCATTAAAATCCCTTAATTGTTATTCATAAGTTTATTGTAATAACCCAGATATTCTTTTGCGTCTTTTTCTTTGCCGAGTTGTTTGTATACATAAGCGAGGTTGAAATGATAATCAGCCACGTTTGGGTTATAAAATATAGCATCCAAAAATGCATTTTTAGCTTTTTTTAAATCCGCAGTCTTAATATAGGCGCACCCAAGATTATAATGAGCCGGTGCAAAACCTTTGTTGTATTTTAATGCATACTTATAGTTTTCAATAGCCATGTATGGTTTATCTGAATTTAGGTAAATATTTCCTAAATTGTAATATGCTTTATAAAATTTCGGATCAACAGTAAGTGCAGAATTGTACATAAATTCAGCATCGTCTTTTCTTCCGTAGTCAAGCATTATGTTACCCATAATCAGCCACTGTTGAGCGGTTCTTTCGTCTTGAGGTATTTCAATGATACGGTTAAATGCATCATCAAGCTTGTTTGCAGCATATAAAGAATTCACCTGAATATCAATATCTTCTGCGGTATCGGCAAGTGCCAATCCTTGTAACATAGAACATATAAATATATAAATTAAAAACTTTTTCATACTGATATTATATGATAAAAACCAAAATTTTGACAACAAAGATTTGACAAAGTAAAAATCCTGATAATAATGTTGGCGATGTCTCTTTTACTGATAAAACTCTTCCGCAAACCTCCTTATGCGGGAGAGGTTTTTTTGCCAAATAAAAAGGGTTAACAAGCTGCTAACCCTATAATACACACATTCACTTTCTTTATTTAAAACACACTACCTGAGTAATCTTTATTTGTTATGAGAAGTATCCCCATAAACCGCCGATTGTGGTGCCGATTTTTGCACCTATTGCACTACCGGCCGGACCTCCAATGCAAAAACCGATAACAGCGCCGGCAATTAATCCGGTTGCAGCTCTGCCTGTTACTTTACCTGCAACATTCCATTTTCTTGAGTTCTCTGATACAGGCTGCTTTTCAATTTGAGCAATATTCTCATCTGCAGTTGTACGGTTTCCGAACAAGCCGAAAGTTGCCGCTTTAATAAATCCACTCATAAATGAGCTATTGCCGTTATTTTTAATAGAAGCTATTAATGATTCACCTGTTATTTTTTGGTACTCTGCAACCGCATTGGCTAATGCAGTTTCGTCATCCATTTTTCCTTCAGGATCGTAAGCTTGTTTGTATGATTGAACAAACGCTGCTAATGCTCCTTGGATTTGATCTTGTTCATTACCTACAACTTTTGCTTGTAATGATTGAGCTGCTATTGTTAATTTATTCATTGGTGCTGTTACTTCCGCACTGTTATAGCGATATCTTTCTTGTTGATGCAGATTGAAGTCCATCATGTTTTCTTGGGTTTTTTGCATTTGTTCATACATTTTAGATGTATCCATAACCGGCATTGATGGTGATGTCGGAACGATATTATTTACATTACCGGTAACATCATATGAATCCAACTGAGCTTTATAGTTTTGCAAAAACGGAAACATTAGCATATCGTTTGTGCTTGTTATTTGCGGCAATGAATTTACACCTGAAGCCGTTGCTACTCCTGTCGGATTATATCCGCCCATATTCATAGCTTGTAACATTAAAGGATCCATAACCTAACCTCCACATTAAATTTTACTAACCTACCTTACTTATATAAAAAAAATTAGGAGTCTATAATTGCTGATTTTAAATTTTTTGTTAACAAAAGTTAATATTTGACTCTCTAACAATTTATAATCTCTGCTATTTACCCTAAATATTACGGCATTTAGTAAATATATTGCCTAAGTGTGAAAAAAACATTAATATATTAGTATGAGAGCGAAGATTTTTTTTAGACAATTGTTTAAGTTTATATTAATTGCTGCATTTATTGCATCAATATTTATTTATCCAAACTGGTATAAAAAGCAGTGGCATAAGGTTCAAGGGATGTATTGTGTTGCACAGGGAGATAAATATTTACGTAAAGCTAAATTCCAAAAGGCAATTAATGAATATAAAAAAGGGTTGGAGTTGTATCCGGAGCATTACGGAGCTTGGTTTAATCTTGGTAATTTGTATGTCGTTTACGAGGATTATTATTCTGCAATTGATGCATATACAAATGCGATTAAACATAATCCCAATTATGTAATAGCAAGAATGAATTACGGTATAATATCTGCTGAAAAACTCGGCGATTTCGACGGAGCGATTGAGCAGTACGATAAAATTATAGGAATTAGGCGTAAACTTGTATATATTCCTTTTGTTTTTAATAATCTCAGAAGTTATAAGACAAATATAGGCTTGGCTTATTATAATAAGGGGGTAGCATACAGACAGAAATCCACATATATGGATAATAGGCATGAAGAGAAGCAGGCATATCTTTTGCAAGCAATAAAGGCATATCAAGAAGCTTCTAAGATATTAAAGAAAGATTACGATACTCATTATAATCTTGCGCTTGCGTACCATATCAATGGTAATTACAATCTTGCAGGTTTGACCTACTGTAAAGCAATAGAATATGGTCCATTGAATTATGAGGCGCATTACAATCTTGCGGTTTTGCTTAATCATCTTAAATATTATAAAGAAGCCTTAAATGAGTTATATAAGGCAAACACTCTTGTAATGAGCAGAGCTGAAGCCGGCGAAAACCAACAGAAATATATGTTTAATGTTATGAATGATGTAACTAAAGAAATTCTAAAAGATGAGAGCGGCGCAAAATATTTAACAGAAGACTTTTTAAATGACAGGACTAAGACCGGCACTGATATAAAATTGATACGGAGTAAAGCAAAAGAAAAGGGTGAAGATTTAGATAAAGCCTTTTATGAAGAGATGCAGGCATGCGATGCTCGCTCAATATTCAGAGATGAAGATAACCCTGAGGATGAAGATCCTACAGAAGAGCTTGAAGATTACGGAGAATAAATATTTTACCCCTTAACGGCGCCTTCGTTTTCTCCTGATATAAAGTATCTTTGCATACACAAGAAGAATATCAGGATAGGAATTGTGGAAAGTATTGAACCGGCTGCAATAAATCTCCAGTTTGAACTGAACATTCCTTGCAAGTTATTCACCCCGACAGGAAGGGTGTACATGCTTTCTTTTGTTAAAACGATACTCGGCCACAGAAATTCGCCCCAAGAACCGATAAAAGTGAATATTGCGAGTACGGCAAGAGAAGGTTTGACCATTGGAAGCAGTACTTTCCAAAATAACTGCCAAACGTTACACCCGTCAACTATTGCAGCTTCTTCCATCTCTTTTGGAATTCCCAAAAATGCCTGTCTCATCAAAAATATTCCGAATGCGGAGACGGCAAACGGCATTATTAACCCTATAAATCCTGCCATATTACTTACACTGTCTACCAAATGAAGTTTTAATGTTATTAAATACACAGGAAGCATAATTGCCTGAAACGGTATCATAATTGTTGCAAGTATTGAAAAGAAAGTGATTTTTTTACCCTTAAATTCCATTCTGGCAAGCGGATATCCTGCCATTGCCGATAATATCAAATTCAACAAAACGGTGCCGCCCGCAACAATCATACTGTTTACAAAATATCCGATAAAATCTACTTTATCCCATACTCCAATGTAATTTTCAAAAGTAAAATCTTTTGGAATAATTGTCGGCGGGTACGCAAAAATGTTTTCACCGCTGCCTTTCAGGGATGTTGATATAAGCCATATAAAAGGAAATATTGACAACAAAGATACAAATATCAGTATGATATGTGTTGAAATTTTATCAAATTTAATTTTTGAAAATATGTTTTTACAAATCATACTTTTTCCTCTCAAAACATAAAATATTTACAAGTGAAAAAGCCATAACAATTACCAGTAACACTACAGCCATAGCTGAAGCGTATCCTAAATCCAAATTTTCAAAGGCTCTTTCATAAATATAGTAAACTATAGTTTTACTTGAGTTTAATGGTCCGCCCTTTGTCATAACATATATTTCTGCGAACACTTTCATTGCAGATATAGCACTTATTGTTGTTACTAAAGCTATTGTAGGCATTATATGCGGAATAGTTACTGTCAGGTGTTTTCTCAAAAAACTGGCGCCGTCAATATCACAAGCTTCATACAATTCTTGCGGAACACTCATTAATGCCGCAAGATATATTATCATATAATATCCAATCCCTTTCCATATTGTAACTATTACGACTGATAATAATGCCCATTTCGGATCTGTAAGCCACCCGATTGGTTCAAATCCAAGTTTTGTAACTATGTAGTTTAAAATTCCCTGATCTGCGTATAACCATTTGAAAGCAATTGCCGCAACTACTATTGATACAATTACCGGCAGGTATATCAGAATTTTGTATAAAGTTACCCCTCGAATTTTTTGATTTATTAAAATAGCTACGAACAATGGAAATATAGCTAATATCGGAACGGCAATAAACAAGTATAAAAATGTATTCCACATAACCTTATAAAATACAGGACTATGAAACAGCTTTGTGTAATTATCAATCCCTATAGCTGATGGTGAATATATGCTTGATGAATAATCAAAAAAACTTAAATATACTGTCTGAAAAAACGGAATAAAAAAGAATACCAACAAAATAAGAGCTGCCGGCAGTAAAAATAAATATGGAGCATATTTCCCATAGTATTTAAACATAAATCTATTTTAAACAATAAATCAAATTTTAGCAAGGTTGTTATAGTTTGGCAGTTATATTGTTATGCACAATTTTAAATTAAAACAAATTCCCCTGAATTGATATATTGTGCCCTTTTATACCTAAATGTTCAAGTGCGTATGGTGTAACCATTCTTCCCCGAGGGGTTCTTTGCAATAATCCTGCTTGAAGTAAATACGGCTCACATACGTCTTCCAATGTCCGGACGTCTTCTCCTAACGCTGCGGCTAATGTTTCTATCCCGACAGGTCCGCCGTTATATTTTTCAATAATTAGCATTAAAAGATTTCTGTCGGTTGTATCAAGTCCGCAATTATCAATTTTTAAGGTATCAAGCGCATCATTCGCAATTTCTTTGGTAATTTTCCCATCTGCTTTTACCAGTGCAAAATCCGCTACTCTTTTTATAAGTCTGTTAGCTATGCGGGGTGTCCCCCTTGAGCGTCTTGCAATTGCGTGAGCTCCTCCTTCATCGATATCAAAATTTAATATTCCGGCTGTTCTTTTGACTACTTGAGCCAGTTCGTTTTCGGTATAAAATTCCAATCTGTGAATAATTCCAAATCTGTCTCTTAACGGGCCTGATAAAGCACCTGCTTTTGTTGTAGCCCCGATTAACGTGAACTTAGGAAGAGGCAACCTTAAAGTTTTAACTGATTGTCCTTTACCGGTGGTCATATCCAGATAAAAGTCTTCCATCGCAGGATAAAGGATTTCTTCGGCAATTTTGTTTAGTCTGTGTATTTCGTCTATAAACAGAATTTCGCCGCCCTTTAATGACATCAAAATCCCGATAATATCTCTTGGACGTTCCAGTGCCGGAGCAGAAGTTATTTTTATCTCAACTCCCATTTGTTCGGCAATAACACCCGCTAACGTAGTCTTACCTAACCCCGGTGGCCCGTAAAACAATAAGTGATCCAGAGGTTGTTCACGTTTTTTTGCGGCAGCTATTGTAATTTTTAAAGTTTCTTTTAGTGCTGATTGCCCGATATATGCATCAAAGCTTTTTGGTCTTATCGTATTTTCAAAAGTTTTGTCTCCTTCGAGAGTTTCTGATTTTACGACCGGATTCTTAATATTTATATCAACTTTTTTAAAATTATTTTCTTCGTCAGTTATTATACTCATAATTTCATGGTATCATATAAACAAGAGATTGTGAAATTATTAAGTTTGAATAAGGAGTAGAAATGAAAGTATCAGAACGATTAGAAAAAATTCCTCCGTATTTATTTGCGGAAATTGACAGGAAAATTGCGGAAGCAAGGGCAAAAGGCTTTGATATAATAAGCCTTGGTATAGGTGATCCTGATACTCCGACTTTGCAGCCGGTGGTGGATGAAATGCATAAGGCTATAGATGATCCTAAAAATCATGATTATCCGCCGTATAACGGAACAAAACAATTCAGAGACGGGGCAGCTGCGTGGATGAAGAAACGTTTTGGCGTAGAATTAGATCCAGATACCGAAATACTTGCAAATATCGGTTCAAAAGAAGCTATTGCTCATGTGTTTTTTGCATATGTAGATAAGGGTGATTATACTCTTGTTCCAGATCCGGGATATCCTGTATATCATAATGCTACAATTTTTGCCGGTGGTACTCCTTATGCTATGCCATTACTTGAAGAGAACGGCTTTTTACCTGATTTTGATAAAATTCCTGAAGATATTGCAAAAAAATCTAAAATTATGTTTTTGAATTATCCGAATAATCCGACAGGTGCGGTTGCAGATTTAGATTTCTGGAAAAAGGCCGTTGATTTTTGTAAGAAATACGATATTTTATTATGTTCGGATATGGCATACTCAGAAATGACTTATGATGGTTATAAAGCACCTTCGGTCTTAGAGGTTGAAGGCGGAAAAGATGTTGCCATTGAATTTTATTCTCATTCAAAATCATATAATATGACCGGATGGCGTGTTGGTTTTGTGTGTGGTAACAAAGATGCTGTAAAGGCTCTCGGAACGATAAAAAATAATATTGACAGCGGTACATTTAAAGCTATTCAGCAAGCTGCGACTGCTGCATTTACTATTGATCAGGCATATATTGATAAATTAAACGGCATGTATCAAGAACGCAGAGATGTTATGGAAAAAGGTTTAAAGGAACTGGGCTGGAATATTAAGCCGACAAAGGCAACTTTCTACATATGGATACCTACTCCAAACGGTAAATCCAGTGAAGAATTCGCAACAGAATTGCTTGAAAAGGCACATGTGGTTGTTCCGCCCGGAATAGGATACGGAAAATGCGGGGAAGGCTATATAAGAATAGCTTTAACTAAAGATACAGATACCTTAAAAAAAGCATTACAGCGTTTTAAAGCTGCAGGAATAAGATATAATTAATTTGTAATTTTAAGCCGGTACCTCAATATAATGGGTTTTGCCGGCTTAAAATTTTCAATATATTACTAACTGTTAAGAAAGTATATAAATATTATAAATCATGGTATAATATCATTATGGAATGTCCTAAATGCGGAATGGAATTAGATGACAAAGCAACGGTGTGCCCTAACTGTAAAAAGGTGCTCAAGATTGTTTGTCCGAAATGTAAAACCATTAACAAAACTAATACATGTAAAAGATGCGGTTATGTTATACTAACAAAATGCCACAAATGCGGCAAGATTAGTTTGACCGAAAACGGTAAGTGCAAAAAATGCGGATTTGACCTGGAGCAGAGTGTTATTCTAAACGAGGCAAATTCTGATCAGTTTGCGTGTCTTATCATAACTTTCCCTGCCATGGGTGAGATTAAACAGATTTTAGGAACGACCAAACTGTTTAACAAATTTAAGGATAACCTTGATAAAATTATTCAGAAGCACGCAAGTAATGCGGAAGTTCGAAGACAAAAAATTGATAAAAATATAGTTATTAGGTTTACTAGGGATTATTCGTTTAAAGTTTCTACCAGAAACGCAATTCAAACTGCAATCAATATATTGACCGATATTACAAAAATGAATTACAAATTGACAAACAAAAAGAATACAACGGTCAGATGTAACATGTTTTTAATGCAAAGAACAATTGATGATAATCCGTATGATTTTGATTCCGGATTTAGCGTTAATATGGTCAACAGCAAAATGGATGCGGACAAACGAGGAAGGTTAATGGGTACTTTCCAGTTGATTGCGGATAATTTTGTTGAAGAAGCTATCGGTAAGGATTATCCTTTTGATCCGTTGAGTTCAATCTCAATTAACGGTGAGATGAGAACTTTTTATCAAATAGATATTACAAAAGAAATCGTAATAAATTATGATGAATTGGATGAGACTGAAACTGAGGCGGAAATTCCTAATTTTATTCAAAATATGCTCGTAGAACAGGATAAACTCGATGGGGCTGCGTTAAGTAAATTAGAAAAGCCTATAGATCCGGATGAAATTTATGATATAGAAACTATAAACTTCAGCGAAATCAAGTGTGAATTTATACGTGCAGAAAATATTGACGTATTTTACCATGTAACGAGTAAAATTCAGAGTGTACCTAAAGGTATTCTTGCAATTAGGACAGATCCGTTATATGTGCCTTACTCTATTAAATTGCTGTCTGCAATTAATGATTTAAAGATTTACTCAAATATTATTACGGTAACATGTTATGATGAGATGAAATATTCTCCGTATTCCTTCTTTAGGAGTCTTGTGTCCGCTATATTTGAATATACTGTATCGCAAAAATTGTTTAATTCAAATGATTTTTCAATGTTTGCATCTATTGACCGTACCGGAATGATTCGTGATTTAATTACGTTTAAGCCAAGAGGGGAAAATCCGCAAGATACCAGATATACTTATTTTGATATTTTCTTAACTCTGTTGCAGGCAATTCCAAATACATTAATCTTTATTGAAAACTTTGATAAGATAGATGCAAGTTCCTATGACGTTTTACAGTACTTATTCAAAACGTTCGAAAAATTAGATATAAGTTATTTGGTTCAGTACAGTAAGGATTTTGGTTTACATAAAGATATGCACTTTTTATTGTCAAAACCGTACTATACTGAAATTACTTTAAAGCCTACTCCGTTTGAAAGAATGGTTGAAGAAAATCGTTCGTACTATAAGAATGTTATGGATAGTTTTTATTTCCAAAGAATTGCGAAGTACTCATTCGGAAGTATTTTGTTCTTGGATATTGCAATCCAATATTTGATAGAGAGCGGAGTTTTTGAAGCCGGCGAACATGAATTAAAGCTTGTTACTCCGAAAACTTTAATTATTCCGTCAAGTCTTAATAAGCTGATAAAAAGACGTTTGGACATATTAAAGGATTATCCGGAGGCCATAAAATTCCTTGCAACAATCGTATTATTAGGGACAAGGGTTGACGATGCTACAATAAAGAGTCTTGAGTTCCCTAATCTTGGTGATATTCTCGAAAAATTAACCGAGATGGGGTATATATATTATTATAATAATTGTATTTACTTTGCTAACTACAATATTCTAAGAGAAAATATATTAACAGTGCTTGATCCTACCGTAATAAAAGAGATTGCTGACTTGCTGTTCTCAAAGGTCTTTGCGGAAAATATGCCTTGTCCGGAAAAAGCATATTTATACGGCTTACTTAAAGATTACAAGGCAGAATTTAATGAATGGGAAAAGCTGGCTAAGATTAATTTGTCATTAGGAGATTTCAATTCATACCTGAATTGTGCGGACAAAATTCTTGAGATACTTGAGATGAATAAGGATGAAGAAGCTCAGGAAGATATTGATAACTATAAGCTTGAGTTGTATCAAAATATAGCGGAAAATATGTTCGATTTTGTTCCGGATAAGACTTTTGAAATTGCGGAGAGAACTCTTAGACATCTTGAGCAGACAACGGATGTAGATAAAATTGTTAACCTGTGTAATAAACTTATTCAAAGTTGTATGCAATCAGGGCATTATACGCATGCTTTGGAACTTACCCATAAGGTTTTGGCGTTGTTACCGAATTGTTCTATAGATCCTGCAGCTACTAACTTTAACAAATATTTCTTCTTGATGACTATTGTGCATGTTGAAATATTGTTTAATATCGGTGCTTGGGAAGATTGTTTAGATGTAGGTTACAATGTTTTGAATGTTGTAAATCAGAGTAATTTAGATGTAATGCGTCCTGATTATATGTCTACTGATCAGTTTGAAAAAATTGTAATGGATACTGTTGGTTATGTAGCACTTGCAAACGTATTACAGCTAAAGGGAAATGTAAAAGAATTTTTAAATATTGTTCGTTCTGATTTTAGTCATATCCCGCATGCATATGATGCTTTCGTCGCTTTGGAAGAGCTTATGCATGGGCAAGTACCGCAGTATGACAATTCTTTGTTAAAAAATGATAATAAATTTTCTGCAATTATTTATCACATTATTGAAGCGTTTACAAGATGTAAACACGATTATCAAGTGTTTGCGGAAGAAATATATGAAGCAAAAATTCTTGCAAAGCAAAATCATCTGTCTCAAATCGAATTATTTACGGACTTGATGATTGGCTATGCGTATGCAAAATTGTGTTCGTTCAGAAAAGCTTCGGCTATTGTGTACCAGATTATCAGAACGGCAAATGAAAACGGTTTGAATAATTTGCTGTATATGGCTTGGTATGTAATGAGTGAATTGAATATGGCTCAAGGTAAGTATATAGTAACCAAGGGTATAGTGAACAACTCACTGATACAACTTGAAAAAACGGAGAATTCAAATGAGTTTATATTAATGTTATTCAAATATAACATGTATAAAGTTTTAAGATTTAAAGGAGAAATGGAAGGTGCTGAGATTTGTTTGGCACAAGCAAATTATATTGCAAATAAATATGGAATAAAATTTGAATTTGATACAAATTCTGATCACTTTATCCCGTTGGTGGATCCGGATGAGGATACTTCAAACGGCTCAAACTACAGAACGGTATCAGTAAATGAATTGGAGTCTTCAAACACCTCTAATTCGCAGGATAAATCGTTCGATAAACCGGATGAAAACAATTAAAGACTATATAAGTAAAGGAGAGTAAATAATGAAAGTTCTTTATGCTGCTGCAGAAGTTGCACCTTTTTCTAAAGCCGGCGGACTGGCTGATGTTGTTGGCAGTTTGCCTAAATATTTGGAAAAGAAAGCAGAGATTGCTATATTTACACCGCTGCATGGGTTAATTGATGTCGATAAGTGGGGTATTAAAGAACTTGAAAATTCTGAGCTATGGTTGACCTTTGGTAATCAGGGGCATAAATTCAGATTGTTTATGTGTAAGCTTCCGGGTACCGATATAAATGTATTTTTTGTGCATAATGATTGGTATTATACATGTTTTAAGGATGTATATCCGAAATGGCTTGATCCGAGATATGAGCACGAAAGATATATAGCGTTTTCTTTGGCGGTTTTAGAATATGCTAAATTACTTAATTTCAGGGCTGATATAATACACGCCAATGACTGGCATACCGCAATGATTCCTGTATATTTACACAGTAACTACAGATATGACGAATACTGGGCAAATACAAAAACAGTATTTGAAATTCATAATCTTGCATATCAAGGTGTTTGGTTTGAGGATGTTCTGGATTTTGCAAATATGCGAAAAGATATCGTCTACAATGAGTGGGGAGTCGAACATTACGGCAAAGTCAATTGGATGAAGGGTGCAATCAATTATTCCGACAGAA
>ONTD01000078.1 GCA_900320675.1 uncultured bacterium | reverse complement strand
TACCCCTTTCGCTTTTTGCCTTTCGCCTGTTAATACAAATTCGTGCATACAATTTTCGTCATACGGTAAATCGTAATATTTTTTTAATTGTTCTTTTATATAGTTTGCATTCAATACAGCATTTTCGGTTGCCTCTTTCAAATTCTTGCCCATCATAAGGATGTAGGCGTATGCCCTAACAAGAACTCCAAAATTACCGAAAAATGACTTTACAGAACCTATTGTATTTTTGAGATTGTAATTTCTGTAATATTTGTTTCCGTCGTATTCAACTACCGGTACAGGAAGAAAATCTTTGAGTTTTTCGGTTACCCCAACCGGTCCGGCTCCGGGACCGCCGCCGCCATGCGGAGTTGAAAAGGTTTTGTGTAAATTAATATGCACGACATCAAAACCCATTAAATATGGATTTGTATATCCCATTATTGCATTGAAGTTTGCTCCGTCATAATATAACAAGGAACCGTTTTCATGCATTAATTTTGATATCTCCGGAACATTCTCTTCAAATAAACCCAATGTATTAGGGTTTGTCATCATTATTGCTGCAACATCCTTATCGAGCAGGCTCCTTAGATGTTCAATGTCAACCTGTCCCTTGTCGTTAGATTTTACCGGAACTATTTCAAATCCGCACATATGCGCACTGGCAGGATTTGTTCCGTGCGCCGAATCCGGTATTAAAACTTTCTTTCTGTTGTCATTGATACTTTCAAAATATTTTTTTATTATCATCATTCCGGTAAGTTCGCCATGTGCTCCGGCTGCCGGTTGTAAGGTGATTGCCGCCATACCTGTTATTTTTTTTAATGCTTCTTGTAATTTGTACATTAATTTAAGTGCACCTTGTGCATTTTCATCGGATGTGTTCGGATGTAGGTTTGTAAATCCTTCCAATGATGCCAATAATTCGTTAACTTTTGGGTTATATTTCATTGTGCAGGAACCCAATGGATAAAATCCTTTTTCTATACAAAAATTTCTGTCAGATAACTCCTTATAATGGCGCATAACTTCAAGCTCGCCAAGCTGAGGAAGTCCTATGTTTTCTTCTCTTATTTTGATATTACCTAAAAACCCGAGGTCTTCTTTCTCATCTGTAAGAGAAATTCCCTCAGTATTATTGCTTTTCTCAAATATTGTTTTCATTAAATAACTCCCCGCCTTTTTAAATCTTTTTTTACCTTATCAAGACCTGCCTGTATAATTCTGGATATCCTTGATTGTGATATCCCAAATTCTTCCGCTATTTCACGCAATTTCTTTTCTCTGAAAAATTTATATTCAATTAACTCTCTTTCTCTTTTAGGTAATTTTTTTATTGATTCTACTATTTCTGATTTAAGTTCCAAAAATTCAATAGCTTCGTCCGGAGTTTTATCTTCTGCCTTAATTTGTGTAGGGACTTCGGCTTCTTGCATTTCTTCTATAGACAATATTGTCTTGTATACTTCGCAGCGTACTTCTTGATTCTCTTCGCTTTCTATAGCTGCTTGTCTTCTGTTTTTTAGCGTATACCATTTGTATCTGCGTCTTACTTCATTGCGAATTGCCCACTTTATTGCAGTTGATAGGTATGTGTTATTATAATTCTCAGGGGATTTCGATTGAAATAGTATGTAAAGAGCATGGGTACCAATATTTATTAATTCCGGTAATTCTACCAGATGTGAAACTGAAAATTTCTGATACTCAACTTTTGCTATCGTTTCTATTAAATTTTTATATTCCCTGAGGTTTACTTTATCAGCAGCAGGCATAACTATAACGTCCAATTCCTTTTAACACATATCCTTTAGATACAACCTTATTCTATCAGAAAAATTAACTTATTGCTACATATTTATATTTAACTTAACAAATGTTTAATATTAGGCGGCTAAAGAGCAAGAAGTGAGAAAAGCTAATAACGTAAATTACCTGTTCTCTCCGTTTTCCAAGCAAAACTGCTTACCTTACTCACTATATGTGATAATCTATAGATAATTTTCAAGTACTCTATAGGCGTTTATATCTCTGCAATGTGATTTTGGTATGTAATCTGTGTTATATTTCTGCGCAATCATTCGTATTGTCGGAGTTGCTGATATTATTATAATGCCGGTTTTATAGTAATTTTTCATCTTTTTAATTTGTTCTATAAGCCATTCTCCCGCATATAGAGGTAGAAAATTTGTTTCCATTTGCATATCTGTTAGTATTATATCGTACGGTGTGTCTTCATTAAGGTATAATTTTTCGTTTGCGGTAATGGCAAAGTCTGCAGTATCAATCTCAAATTTATCCGGATAGAGTTGATTTATTGCGTTAGTATGGTATTTTCTCCAACTTGGGGAGTCATCTACAATTAAAATTCGTTTCATTTCTTAATGATAGCATAAAAATATCACATTAGGGCTTGCGGAAAGGATACCTATATGATATACTATTTATGTGTATATAATAGGAGGTTAGGAAATGGCGAAAATCTTAGTAACTATGCCTGATGCATTTCTTGATAAGGTAGATGGTCTTGCTAATGATGAGCAAAGAACCAGAAGTGAGTTGATAAGAGAGGCTCTTCGCACATACATGAGAAGAGTATCCGTTCACCAGTCCCAAAAAGCCGGAGAAAACGCGAAAATTTTAGAGAATTTGTTGGGTTAATTTCTTCAAAAAACTTTTTAATTTAAACTGAAGTCGGTATTATGCCGGCTTTTAGTTTGATAATATTTGTAGTGTTGTTTTTAGAATTTCTTCCGCAGTCGGATTGTTATTTGTTATATTCAAAGCTTTTGACATTGCGGATTTTATTTCATCTCTTTCATATCCCAAAGATGCAAGTACAGCATGAGCATCATCGAGTGCTTGTGAATTCTGTACATTTGCGGTTTCTATAACTATTGGTTCGTTTTCTTGGAAATTCATTAATTTATCTTTAAGTTCAAGTATAATTTTTTGAGCAAGTTTTGGTCCAACCCCTTTGGCTCTGGTAAGTTCTTTATAATTTCCCGCAATTACAAATCCGATTAATTCAGAGGAGTCGAATTCATTGAGAAGAGTTAATGCCATTTTGCTGCCTACACCTGATACCGAAGTAAGTATGTTAAAAATGTCTCTGGTCTCTTTGTGTAAAAATCCGCATAGGCTCATTTTGTCTTCTCTGTGAATTAGAACCGTATAAAGTTTTACATCTTTTGAACCCAATTCGTTATAGTCTCTTGCGCTAATTTCACACAAATATCCAATTCCTCCGACTTCTACTGTTGCAAATGAACCTTTCAAGGTGCTTTGTTTGGCACTAAGTTCTCCTTTTATGTAATCGTACATCTTTCTTATCCTCTGATTGAATTTTTTATATTATCTATGCTTATTTTTGTATCTTTGTTTGTCGAAATTTCTTCTTTTACTTTTTCATATGAATATACCATTGTCGGATGTTTTTTATTGAAAAATTCCGCTATGTCTTGAAATCCTTTGCCTGTCATCTCTCTTGCAAGATAAACCGCAATATGCCTTGCTCCGGATATTTTTTGGGCTCTTGAGGAACTCTTAAAATCTTCCAGTGTTACTCCGTAATATTGTGCGGTTTTTTGGGCAACCAGATTAATGGTAATTTCTTTTTCTTTTAACTCACATTTTAAAACCTTTTTCGCTAAGTCCAAAGTAAGCGGCTTTTCGTATATTGAGGCGTAGGCACTCACTTTATTGTATGCCCCTTCAAGTTCCCTTACGTTATTTACATAATTATTTGCAATGTATTCACATACATCAAATCCGATATTTAAACCGTCTTGTTCCGCAAGATTTTTTAGTATTGCAACCCTTGTTTCAAAATCCGGGGGCGTAATTTCTGTTACTATTCCCATTTCAAAGCGGCTTTGCAATCTCGCCGGCAGTCCCGGAATTTCTGACGGCAGCCTGTCTGAGGTTATAACTACTTGTTTGTTTTTGTTTAGCAAATAGTCAAATGTATGGAATATTTCATCCATTGTACGTTCTTTTGCTTCAATAAATTGAATATCGTCTATAAGTAATATATCGACGTTCCTGTATTTATTTCGGAACATTTCCATTTTTTTGTTTCGTTCAGTTCCTTTTTGTATTGACTTTATAAGTTCGTTAACATATTCTTCGGTTTTTATATACTTTACTTTAAGTTTTGGCTTGTTAAAAATGATGTAGTGTCCTATAGCTTGCATAATATGGGTTTTGCCTAATCCTGCGGCGCCGTATATAAATAACGGATTATATTTTTTTGCCGGGTTTTTGGCAACATTTTGGGCTAAGGCATAGGTAAATTCACTGTTATCTCCGACAACAAAATTTTCAAATTTATATTTCAAATTTAGATTGGCAGAGGATTGCATCTGTGCCAAATTCATCTTTAATATTTCTTCTTGTTCTTCCTCTTCAGTTTTCGGTAATTGAGGTCTGGCTTTTGATATTTTACTTATATTTTGGGCATGTTTTCTTCTCAAATCATCATCATAGCTAACAGTAAAATCGTAATCCTGTCCGGCAACTTTCCGCAAAACGTCTATAATTTTTGAGTAATAAGTCTGTTTTATAACCTGAGGTGCAAATGCGTTTATTGTAATTATATGCAAGGTATTGTCTTCAAATCCGGATACATCTGTTCCGTCTACCCAAGCGTGTGCGTGATCAGGCAGAACTGTTCGAAGTTCCTTTAATACATCTGCCCATAACCTTTTAGCTTCCATAATATCCATAGTTATTATGTTATATCAAAATAAGTCTGCACACAATCTTTTGTTTAATTTGTTAAGTAAAGATTTAAGATTTGTCATTAATTCTTAGAACTTCGTAAATATCCATTTTTTTTGATTTTCCCCTAATGGATACTTCGCTGATTTTTATTACGTCAGCAATATCACTTATATACTTGTAGGTGCTGCTGCTTACAAGCAGGTTCGTGTGGTAAACTTTATTATATCCTTCAATTCTGCTTGCAAGATTAACGGTATCCCCGATGACTGTGTATTCAAGTCGTTGCTCTGAACCTATATTGCCGACAAATGCGTCTCCTGTATTTATTCCTATCCCGATTTCAATTTTAGGTTTGCCTTCAAATATCCATTTTTCTTGTAATTCTTCAACTTTTTTTAGCATGTCGTAAGCACATTTTACGGCGTTTACAGGATGATTAAGGTCTTGTATAGGTTCGCCGAATATTGCCATAACTGCATCTCCTATAAATTTGTTTATTACCCCGTTGTGTTTGGTAATTATGGGTTCAATTTCTGTGAAATATTCATTTAAGATGTTAGATACCTCTTCAGGTAAAAGCTTTTCGCTCATGCTGGTAAATCCTCTGATATCAGAAAATAATACCGTAACGTTTGCACGTTTTCCGCCAAGCTTGACGTTATCTATATTTTTTACTACATTTTGCATAACGTCTTGAGAAAGGTATTTACCCATCGCTTGTTTAATTTTTTCTTTATTTCTGCCTTCTAATATGTATTTGTATGAATATCCGAAAACTGAAGAAACTACCTGAGTTGCGATAGGGGTTGCCAATAATGCGGCATAGCCGTTTTTGTAACATATTATTGCAAATAGTGTGTATCCGGCAGTTATAAGAACTATAGATATTAGTGATACGAAAAAAGAAAACTTATATATTAATATAAGAGTCAAAATAACCATAATTGACGGCAGGATGATAACATCAAACAGGCTCGGATCATTTACAAAATCTCCGCGCATGAGATTATCAAAATTCGTTGCCTGAATATCCGTTCCGGGATGTTTTGGGTTCAACGGCGTCGGCAGAGCATCCTCTAAACTCAATGCTGCAGCTTTAGCATTTGCCCCTACAAATACCGCTTTGCCGTCAAATTCTTTCGGATCTATTATTGGCTTTTTTCCCTGTTTTATCAAATCATATGAACGTATAATATCTGATGCGGAGTATTTTTTATGGCTATATCCGTCTGAATTCGGAATTTGTCTGTAAAACCTTATGTTGTTTTGAATGCCGTGAATTGTCGGATTTGCTTGTATGAATAGATCGGTATCTTTTATGTATATCCCATAAGGCAGCAAAACTATATCTTTTGCCTTATTGACATACATGTACATTTGAAGCCCTAATGAAGGGTAGTACTCTCCGTTTACCGAAACTAATTGGTTCATGTGGGTTAAATATCCGTTATCATTTTGGGTTACATTTACAGCTCCGGCATATTTTGCAGCGTTAAAGTATGGCTCGGGATACTCTAATATCCCTATGTAATTTGAATAATATTGCGGAATCTTTAACTCAACATCTATATTATGAAATTTATTCTTAAACTTTTCGTTATATGCATTTTGTCTTTCTTCGTTAAATACTACGTTTCTTTGTGCGTTAAATCCCACAACCAAATTATTTGCTTTTGCAACTGAATTGAAAAATTTTATATCTGAAGCCGGATTATCCTTATCTAAACTGGGGATAAGAGCATCGAGTCCGATAACTTTAGCGTTTGAATATTCTGTCAAATAATCAATCATTTTCCCATAATATTCTCTGGGCCAAGGCCATCTGTGATAAGATATTGATTTATCGTCGATTGCGATTATTACAGTCTTTTCCGATGCAGGTTTTGACTCCGCTGTAAAATATTTAGTTAAAAAATTGTAGGTGTACTGTTCAAACGAATTTAGTGAAACTGCTATTGTTACAATAGCTAATAATGCAAATAGCAAAAATGATTTTATGAAAAATGTAATTGATTTTGAAATTTTCATGTTAAAAATAGCCCTCTGTATAATTTATGATATAATACTTTTTAGAAAAGGACAATTTATGAATAAAGATTTAATAAAAATTCTTGGAGAGGAAAAAATATTTCCCATAATTAGAAGTAAAAAGAGTGATGTTATTGAAAATATGGCCAAAGCTTTTGCTGATGCCGGAATTAAGATAATTGAAGTAAATGTGGAATCTGCGGATGCTTTTAAATCTATCTCAAAAATTTCAAAGTATATCGATGTGTGTGCAGGGGGCATAATAACATCTTTTCAGGCAAATGCTGCGATAGAATCTGGTGCTAAGTTGTTGTCATCTCCGATTTTTCAGATGAATTTGGTTAAGATTTCAAAAGACAGACATGTCCCGCTAATTGCAGGTGCGTCTACTGCAAATGAGGCTTACGAAGCTTGGAAAGCAAGAATCCCACTAATAAAACTTTATCCGATTACTGCAATGGGCGGCGTCTTGTATGTTGAAGATTTGTTAAGACCTATGCATTTCCTAAATGTGCTGGTACAAGGTAATGTTAAAATTAATGAGGTTCAAGCATATCTGAATGCGGGTGCCTATGCTGTCGGTATCGGCAGAGATTTGTATGACGGTTATTCCTATTCTGAAATTACGAAGAGAGCAAAATATATTTTAAATAAATTAAAGGATTAAGATGGACGAAACGTTGGATATAATAACAATAGGGGAAAGCCTGATTGAACTTTCAAGTAATGAAAGATTGTCCGATGCAAAGTATTTTGATAAATACTACGGAGGAGACTCACTTGTATCGGCAGTTGCAGCCTCAAGACTCGGTGCTAAGGTAGGTTTTATCACAAGAGTCGGAAATGATTCGTTTAAAGAATACTTGATGGACAGTTGGACATCCGAGGGTTTGGATATCTCTCAGGTTAAAATTTCAAATGAACCTAATGGAATATATTTCGTTGCCAGACCAAGCGTTCAAGAAAAAGAGCTAATTTACTACAGAAGAAAGGTTGCCCAATCAAAGCTTTCTATAGAAGATATTTCGGAAGATTATATTAAATCTGCAGGAGTTGTGTATTCAACAGGTATTACTCAGTCTATATCATTGTCCTCAAGGGAAGCCGTTTTAAAAGCCTTCAAAATTGCTTCTGAAAATCATATTATAACTGCGTATGATCCTAATTATTCATCTGCAATTCATACTCCTGAAACCGCAAGGGAAAATTTTATGGATGTTGCTGAATATACTAATATTCTCTTTATGAGTACAAAGTATGATACTTCGAGCATTTTGGAGTTAGATTCTATAGAAAATATTATTAAGAAGCTGTGGGATATCGGCATTGGAACTGTTGTCTTAAAATCTAGTGAAAAAGGCGGTTACTACACAGGATATAACGGGAATATTCATTTTACAGAATTCTATACTCATGAAGTTGTAGATACAACCTGCTCCGGTGATGCCTTTAACGGTGCTTTTTTATATGGTATAACCCATGGGTATAATCCTGTTGAGGCATCCGGTTTAGCTTCTGTTGTTGCAGGTTTGCAAGCAAAAGGAATTGGTGCGGTTAAGTCTGTGCCATATTCGGATGATGTATTTTCGATAATGAAGAAGGGGCAATAGGATATGGGTAGAAGGGTTCTTATTTCCGGTTATTACGGTTACGGGAATTTTGGTGATGAGGCTATATTGTCGGTGCTTACAGATAGGTTACACCGCCTCGGCTCTGATATTACGGTGTTATCTCATTCACCTTTTTCTACTTCAAGAACGTACGGAGTTAAGAGTGTCAAAAACTTTAATATATTATCTGTACTTTTAGCTATTATGTCTTGTGATGTGCTTGTTTCCGGCGGGGGGAGCCTGCTGCAGGATGTAACAAGTTCCAGAAGTCTTTGGTATTATTCGTTTATAATAAAATGTGCATTAATGTTTAAAAAAGATGTAGTGATTTTTGCACAAGGTATAGGCCCTATTCAAAACGAAAATGCAAAAGTTAAAGTTTTGGATATGCTAAGACAATGTAAACTTGTGTCTGTCAGAGATGAAAAAAGTCAAGCTTATTTGAAGGCGGAAGGTATAGATGCTATTTTGGTCTCGGATCCTGTGTTTTCTGTTGAATTACCTCAAAATTTATCTACAGGTGCCGTAGGTATTCAATTAAGAAGTTTTCGCTCGGTCGATGATGCGTTTTTGTTTGCTCTGGCTCAGCAAATTATAGATAATTTTATAGAGCGTAAAATTGAATTGTACGTATTTCAGGAGTCTCTGGATTTACCTATATGTAAAAAATTTGAAAAAATGCTCAAAACAATTTATCCTAAAATAAATACCGAAATAGTTAATTTGAAGTCCCAAAATGATATTATAGTAAGAATTTCTCAGCTTGAATATATGATTGCAATGCGCTTTCACGCAGTATTGGTTGCAATCAAGACCGGTGTTAAGACTATTGCTATAACTTACGATGCAAAAGTCGCAAAACTTGCTTATGATGCCTTACTGCCTATTATTACAATATCAATTGAAGATGACATGACTCAATCTTTTGAAAGAGTTAAGCAGCTTAATTCAGAAGAATTAATTCAATACGCAAACGCTCAAACATTTGATTGGAAACTTTTTGACGATGTTCTTGCTTAATTATGCCGAATCGTTCTTGTTCGTTAGCTCTTTAGGCTTCGTTTAAATCAGCCTTATCACTGGCTTCTGCGGATGCAACAGCCTTCCCGTCTCCTGCATTTGCTTTTGCTCCGGCTTCAGCGGATGCGACATCATTCCCGTCTGCGGCATTGGCTTTCGCTCCGGCTTCAGCGGATGTAACATCTTTTCCGTCTGCGGCATTGGCTTTCGCTCCGGCTTTAGCGGATGCAACATCATTCCCGTCTCCTGCATTAGCTTTTGCTCCGGTTTTAGCGGATGCGACATCATTCTCGTCTGCGGCATTGGCTTTATCTCCTGTGTTAGATGTATTTTTTGAACCTAAGGCAGTTCCAAGAGAATTAAGTGCATTTTCTCCGATGCGTCTTAAGCCTTCAGTAAAGCTTGGATTGTCGAATGACAAAATTGGATTGTTCATTCCCATAGAAGGGTATGCTCCCATTTCTGTCGGATAGCCTCCCATACCCATTGGGTAACCTCCCATACCCATTGGATAACCGCCCATATTACCCATATTAGGTATTTGTGTGCAGCCACCCGGCATAAATCCGCTCATATTCCAATAATCAGCGCAGCTCATGCCCATACCCATACCCATATTATTCATCATTCCGTATGCAAACGGAAATATGCTGGTATTTCTGCAGCATCTTTGCTGTTGGTCAACCATTGCTGCGGTAAGCCCGATTTTTGTCATATTCTGGCAAAATTCCGGTAGTCTGCTGAGTACGCCGTTCCAATATTGTTTTGACATAGTTATACCTCTCTATACATATAAAGTATATACAGATAATATAATTTACATTTTAATTAAATATCTTTACAAAATTTAATATATAACACACAATATTGAATTGACTTTTAATAATCTTTTATATAATATAGAAGTTGTGAGAAGGGTTGGTTCAAGGCAGCAAAGCAGGCTTGGAACTGACATGACAACTGAATAACTTTTTTTGAAAATACGCTCCAGTGGCACTCTGCCGACGAGAACGATTGAGTATCGTTCGAGGAGAGGGG
>ONTD01000001.1 GCA_900320675.1 uncultured bacterium | reverse complement strand
TTTAACTTTTTGATTTGTTATTTTTTTCCATAGCGATTTTTTCTTATCTTTTGACAGTTCTATTTCAATAGCACGATCTGCGTACTGCTTTGAAAGTTTTACTAATTCTTCTTCCGGCAAATTTCCTTCAAGTGATGTGTTCAGAACGTTTTTGAAAATTTTCTCATAGAATTCTGTTTTGGTTTTGGCAACATTATCCAACGTAGAGGCATTTTCAGAGGCATAATCAATAAAGTTGTTGCCTAAACTTTGTATCATGTTTATCGGTACGTTATTTGCTGTACCTGAATATTTTTTGATAAAGTGAAGTAAGAATGCAGGGATAATAAATGCGCTAGGACCGCTCAGAATTTCTCGGATACCTTCACGACGAGCGAATGCCCAGTTATAAGAACCTTCTTTTTTACCTGTTTCAGGATTTACCGGACGACGATTGATACCTTCCAATACACGAGGTCCGGCCATGCCAAAAAAGTCTTGAGCAATAAATGATGTAATAAATCCGCCGTTATATAATGCATCCGCGACTGCCACAGGTACTTGTTCTATACCTTGAAATGACGGTTGAGCATTCTTTACGGAAACATTATTTTCAGCATTTTTCTTAAATTGTTTTACGCTGCTTTGTTCTGCTGCATTTATTGCTTGTATTGTCATGTTCCTACTTTACTTTTTTCATAACTAACTACACATATACTTTTATAAAAACATTTACTTGTTGCGGATTGCCTTTTTTTCGGGGTTCATTAAGTTTCGTAACAAAACTCATGACAACAAGTGTATTTATCATACTTAATCCGAGAAAATTTTTCAAGTTTTTTACTACGAATATAACAGATTGTTACAAAATTCTTTATTATTTTGTTTATAATGCTTACTTAATTTACATTAATATATGTCCGTGTTAATATTTTACACAGAGAGTTACACTATTATATAAGGAATTAAAAATGACAGAGGAACAAAATCATTCTCCTAATTCGGCAGGAGACCAAATTAGACAGATAAGAATACAAAAGTTGGCGGATTTGGCAGACAAAGGTGTAAATCCATATCCGTATGTGTTCAATAAAACTGCTGATGCTGCTGAACTTCAGGATAAATACAGTAATCTTGAAGCCGGTGCCGAAACTGAAGATGAATATTCCGTTGCAGGACGTGTTATGGCAGTCAGAAACAGCGGTATGTTTATTGATTTGATGGATTCATCAGGTAAAATTCAGATTTTTTCTCATAAACAAAATTTATCTGAAGAACAAATGCAAATACTGAAACTAATAGATATCGGTGATATTGTTGGGTTTACAGGTACAATTCGCAGAACGCCGAGAGGAGAATTATCAATAAAGGCTACATCTTTAACTATGTTATCAAAATCGCTTCTGCCGTTACCTGAAAAATTCCACGGGTTAACAGATGTCGAAACTAGATATCGTCAACGTTATGTTGACATGATTGTTAATGAGGATGTAAGAAAAACCTTTAGAACAAGAAGCTTAATTATCCAAAAAATAAGAGAATATTTGACGAACAAAGGCTTTTTAGAAGTTGAAACCCCGATGCTTCACCCGCAAGCAGGCGGTGCAAATGCGCGTCCGTTTATTACTCATCATAATACATTGGATATGGACATGTTCTTGAGAATTGCTCCTGAGTTGTATTTAAAAAGACTTATGGTCGGCGGTGTGAGTGAAAAGATTTTTGAAATTAACAGAAGTTTCAGAAATGAAGGTATAGATGTCCGTCATAATCCTGAATTTACTATGATGGAATTGTATCAGGCTTATGTTGACTATAATGAAATGATGACATTATTGGAAAATATGGTATCATCCGTAGCTCAAGAAGTGCTTGGTACTATGAAAATCAAGTATGGTGATAATGAGATAGATTTAACCCCTCCTTGGGATAGAAAAACTATGATTGGTGCTATCGCAGAAAAAACCGGCGTTGATTTTTCAACTTGTTTTACTGTTGAGGATGCGAAGGCTAAAGCTAAATCTTTAGGCGTTGATCCGGAAGATTGTGATAATTGGGGCAAAGTTATCGATTTAATCTTTGAAGAAAAGGTTGAGCCGGATTTAATTCAGCCTATCCATATTATAGATTATCCTAGAGAAATTTCCCCGTTGGCAAAAGTTCACAGAGATAATGACAGGTTGACAGAACGCTTTGAAACGCGTATTAACGGCTGGGAGATTGCAAATGCGTTCTCTGAATTAACTGATCCTATTGACCAGAGAATGAGATTTGAAGCTCAAATGCAGGCTAAGGCTAACGGCGATGATGAGGCTATGCCTATTGATGAGGATTACATTTGTGCTTTAGAGCACGGAGCTCCTCCAATGGGTGGTTTAGGTATGGGTATTGACAGGATTGTTATGTTGTTGACCAACTCTCCGTCAATTCGTGATGTTATAGCTTTTCCTACACTTAAGAAAAGACAATAATTATATGTTATAATTTACACAAAAAAATACCTGCCATTAACCGGCAGGTATTTTTTTATATATTTTAATTTTTAAATTTGCTTATTTCTTCAAAATAATGTGCAAGTGCGAGGTATCCTTTGTATATTTCGTTTGAAATTGTTGCGTAGCAATTTGCATCAATAAATTTTAATTCTTTACCTCTGATTTCTATAATCTTGTCTGCGTCAGCTTTTACAGTTTTGTCTTGAGAGGATGACCATTTCTGCAAGAGTGCTAATTCTTCGTACATCTGTTTGCCGGTCGTATATTCAAGAGTATTAAAATCGTATTTTGAAAGTAGTTCTTTTTCTGTTTGTGAAATTCTGCTGTGTACGGCTTGGAACTTGTATATCCTTTTGATTACCGTATAATTGTCTGCCACTTTTTTATGTGAATATGGCACTTCATTTTTTGCAAGCATAGCCGCGTGCGAACGTGATGTAAAGCTGTCTTCCTGATTGGATAATGCACTTTTTGAAGTGATATCAAACCCCGATCTCTTTTCTAAAAGTTCTTCTATCAAAGCCTACCTCCTGCTAATAAATTTATGATATGACAAGAATATTTGTTTGTCATGAATTTGTGGCAAATATTTAACAAAAATTAAACATTTATTTTATTTTCTGTTAAAGCCGTGTTATCAGTATAATTCACAAGTGCATTGTAAATTAGCGGATTAAATTTACCGTTTCTTACGTCAGCTCGAATTATAGTTAATGCTTCTTCTCGAGTGAGTGCTTTTTTATACGGACGTACTTCAGTTAGGGCAGAATATTTATCTGCAATACTCAGTATCTGCAAGTCCAGGTCTGCTTTGAAATTTTTGTTAACAACCGGATAACCGCTTCCTTTTGCATCTTGGTGATGATTTTTTATAAGGTTTAATGTTATAGGGTTAAGAGAGGTGTTTTTTAATAATTCATATCCTAGTTGAGAGTGTTTTTGTATGATTGCTTTTTCTCTGTCGTCTAATTTACCGTTCTTGTTCAGAATTTCAGGTGGTATGAATACTTTTCCTATATCATGCAAGTATGCGGCATCTTTAATTTCTTTTAAATGAGCTTTGCTTTCAAGTGCAAACGGAAGGTTTTTAACAAGTCCTTCCGCAATTTGCTGCGTTTGGGTACAGTGTCCTTCAAGTGTTTTATTCAGTTCATCCATGTTTATTTGATACGGAATATTTATTTCGTTTAAGATTTTTTTTATCTCAGGATTTTGACCGGATAATTTTCGTATGATAAATTCAGAGGTGTAGCGTTTAGGGTTTGTGCTTTCAAATTTATCCTCAGATATAGTAAAATCAGCTCTCGCAGCTGTTTGCGGTTGAGCATTCACCGGATTTACAGCGTTGGTTTGCCCGCGAAAAATAATATTATTGATATTGAACATTTTTTTCACACCTTGTACACTTCTACAAATATATAAAGTTTTATGTGTGTAAAAAATTTACTTTTCTGTTACAAAATATTAATTAAAATTTTAAATAATTTCCGGCGTGGTAAAATATTTTTATGAATGATATTAAAAATATAATTTTGTGCGGTATGGGTGCAATCGGCTCGATTTATGCAGATAAAATTTTAAAGTACAATGAGCTGAATTTCCGTGTACTTGTTGATGAAGCAAGATATTCAAAATATGTGTCTTCTCCCGTTATATATAATTCTAAAAAACTTGATGTTAAGTATATATTACCAAACGAGTCTGATTTTAGTGCTGATTTGATAATTATTGCAACAAAAATGTCGGGGTTTGAAGATGCTCTTTCTGAAATTAAAAATTTTGTCAGCGATAATACAATAATATTACCGCTTTTAAACGGAGTGTTAAGTGAAGAGCTTGTTGCATCATTTTATGGACGTAATAAAGTTTTATATTCATATTTTATAGGGCATAGTTCTGTCAGAATCGGTAACAGAATTTCTCATGACGGAGTAAATACGATTGTATTCGGTTCGGATAATCCTAATGATGCTGATAGCATTCAAAGAGTTAAGGCATTTTTTGACTATACCAAAATTAATTATGAGGTGCCGCAGGATATAAGGCATTCATTGTGGGGC
>ONTD01000150.1 GCA_900320675.1 uncultured bacterium | reverse complement strand
GGAGACGGTGAGATTCGAACTCACGGTGGAATTGCTCCCACACAACCTTTCCAAGATTGCACCTTAAACCGCTCGGACACGTCTCCATGTTATTCTGTTTTTCTTTCTCTATATTAACACAAACATTGTTTTTCTGGTAAAATTTTTTTATGGATAAAATCGTTCAAAAAATTTCAACAGGTCTTAAAGGCACTATAACCATACCTTCAGACAAATCAATCTCGCACCGCGCAGTTATGCTATCCTCAATTGCCAACGGGAAATCTCTCATCAAAAATTTTTCATTAGGCAAAGATCCCATATCTACTCTTAACATATTCAAATCTCTCGGTATTAACGCAGAATTCTTAGACTCTAAAACACTGGAAATTACATCCAACGGTAAACTTACAACCCCGCAACAAAATTTAGACTGCGGAAATTCCGGAACAACCATGCGATTATCTACAGGTATTCTTTCCGCTCAACCATTTAATTCCGTACTATTTGGAGACGAAAGCCTTTCAAAAAGACCAATGAAACGCATTATTGAACCCCTTAAACTTATGGGGGCAGAAATCAATTCCGATAACTTTAAAGCCCCGCTTTATATAAAAGGCTCTAAACTTTCAGGAATAAATTATAATCTGCCGATTTCATCAGCTCAAGTTAAATCATGTATTCTGCTTGCAGGACTTTTTGCTGACGGGAAAACTACCATCCATGAACCTAACCAATCAAGAAATCACACAGAGCTTATGCTTAAATACCTCGGGGCAGACATTTCATCCGATTTTAATACTATAGAACTTTACCCCTCTAAACTTGAAGCTAAAAACATTGAAATATGCGGAGATATTTCTTCTGCAGCATACTTCATAACAGCAGCATTAATTGTACCAAATTCGGACATCATAATTAAAAATGTTGGTTTAAACCCTACAAGAGCCGGAATTATTAAAGTTGCAAAACAAATGGGAGCAAACATTGAAATACTTAATCAGGAAGAAATTTCAGGAGAACTCGTCGGCGACATAAGGGTTAAATATTCAGAACTTAAAGGTACAGAAATATCCGGAGAAATTATTCCGACACTAATTGATGAAATCCCTGTTATTGCAGTATTAGCGACACAAGCTAACGGCATTACCACAATTAAAGACGCCGCCGATTTAAGAAATAAAGAATCTGACAGAATCTCTGCAATCGTTATTGAATTAAAAAAACTCGGAGCTGATATTCAAGAAACACAAGACGGATTTATTGTTAACGGTAAACGTAAACTGCAAGGAGATGCGGAAATAAATACCTATCACGATCACAGAATCGCCATGAGCTTGTACGTCGCAGGACTTATTTCAGAAAAACCTATAAATATTAAAGAATTTGAATGGGTTGATATTTCTTTTCCTGAATTTGAGGAACTTTTTCAAAAACTTTATTGTTAACAAATTTTAACAATTCTAAAAATTTTAGCAATATACACCGAAAAAAATTTTTTATTAACTTGTAGGTTAGTTATAAATTTATAGGTGTAATTATGGTTGAAAACGGATTAGGGGTAAACAACAGTCAAAATTTTTATGCATTGCAGCAATTACAAAGTCAAAACGGATATGCGCAATATGCACAAAGCGAAAATGTACCACCTCAATTATTAGGGGGTGTCAGAATGCATGAGCAGCCGGCTCAAGACTGTTACGAAAAATCAGGGAACGGAATCGGAACAGGTGTTTTAGCAACAGCAGGCGGAGCTACAGTCGGCGGTGCTGTAGGATATTATCTAAAAGGAAACCCGGTAAGTATCGCTGACGATAAGCTGATACTTAACGAAAATTTTGTAAAAACGTATGACGCAGCAAAGCTTGAAGAATACACAAACAAAATTATTGAAAAAAGAAAATTAAATGCATTATCTTCTCTTGGAATAAAAGATTTGAAAGAATATGACGCCATTAAACAGTTAGCAACAGCAGAAAAAATTGAAGATTTAGCAGAAGATGTAAGAAAAAATCTTCCAAAAGAAATCACAACTCCGGAAGCGGCAAATGAATTTATGAAAAAAGCTGAACCTAAATTAGCTAAGGTTGATCCTTCTAAAATCAGGGAAACAGCGAAAAAATCATTTATGCTCAATTATTCCAAAGAAGCGTTGCAAACCAAAATAAATAACTTTAACGCAATGGAAGAAAGCCTCACCAAATTAGGAAAAGATGCAACGCCGGAACAACTGAAAGAATTTATTAACAGTAACAAATCAAAATTCGGGATAGCAAACGAAAAAAGACTAAACTCCTACGTTCAAAAACTATCAAAAATGACACAAGAAGAATTACTCAATGAAATAAAAGCTAAAAACACCGGTTTTAAAACTGCGTTCCAGCAATACAGTGAAAGTGTCTTAAGACATGTTGATTCAAAAGACGGAAAATTACTTAAAAACGCATCTAAAGAAATAACGGAAATGTTTAAAAACTTTAAATGGTCCCAAGCAAAACGCCTCGGACTATGGGGTGCCGGATTTGGAGCCTTATTCTCTCTTCTACTCCCATCCAAAGACTAAATTAAAACCATAACAACTTACATAAATTCAACCTAATTATTACAACGCGGTCTTATTAAATATATGACCGCGTTTTGCATATAAATTATCTGTCTGACACAACCACTGAAAAATCAGTATCAGCACACATATAGATAGCCGGTTCATATACGAATTGATAATTATTAATCATCGGAACATGTTCTTTCATATGAGAGAAATATTCTTTTGTAATACGCGGCTTATGCGCAATAAATTGAGAATGTGTTCTGGAAATATGAGACTCACAAATAACATTTATACCGCTTTCTTTCAATTGCTCCCTCATATCCAACGATGCTTTATAATTACCGTCAGTATACAAAATAGAAGCAGTTGCAGGTGAATCGAAATCAGTATCGACTTTTCTTCTGTATATCAGACGATTAACCACTTCTTGAGTTTTTTCCGGATCCAAAATCCAATAACTTATATACCCTCTTTTGTTAGGTGCCCCAGGTAAAGTTGCAATTTCGATATCATCCATTTCCAAATTCTTTGTCATCATAGCAAACTGAGTTAATTCATACAGAGACATATTAGTTTTTATGTATTTCTTTGCAACTCCGACAATATCTGGAATTTTAGTAATAGTTTCAGGTTTCTTTAATTCTGTCAGCAACCCTCTCAAAAACCACTGCTGACGCTGAGTTCTGCCAATATCACCCATCGGATCATGTCTAAATCTCAAATACCCGACAGCTTCCCTTGGGGACAAGTGATGCTGACCTTTTGACAAATTAATGTGTAAATTTCCTGCATAATCGTTATAGTACATATTTTTTTCAACATATACATCAATACCGCCTATAGCTTCCACAATTTTTTTGACAGCTTCGTCATGCACCATAATATACCTGTCAATACGAACGCCAAGAGTATTTTCAATAGTCTTAATCGTCATATCAACTCCGCCAATTGAATGTGCAGCATTGATTTTTTGAATACCGTTACCCGCAGGCAAATATACTTTACTGTCTCTCGGAATAGATATTGCATTTATTGTTTTTGTCTTTGAATCCACATTTGCCAGAATAATCGTATCAGTACGAGTACCTGTCCATAAATCATCCGGAGTATCACTGACATCTACACCCAATAGCAATATATTTTTGCGTCTATGCCCAAGCGGCAAGGAAAAATCAGCATCAGACTTATTTTTATTTGCCTTAGACATTTTTGTAAAAAACACTGTTATCGGAGAATCCGCTCCAAAATGTTTTGCACAATAATCAGTCTTTAGTGCAAAATAAAATATTCCGACAATCGCCGCAACTACAAGCAAGAAAAACAACACAAAACCTCTTACAAATTTTTCATGTTCTTCCTGTCGTCTTCTGACCTCATTTAAATATGCTTTACTTTTATCTGTACTATGTGCGGTAGTGGTTCCAAAAGCCTTTACCCGCTTACTTTTATTTTCTGCCATGTATAATCTCTCTTATAATATTATTGTATCACTTTAGACATGATAACTTAAATTTTTTAATAGCACAAATTATTAACCAATGTAACTATCCTAAATGTAACAAGTACACCGTTATCAATGAAAAATAAACCATCAATCCAACAACATCAATCGTAGTTGCAATCACAGGGCCGGAAGCAACCGCAGGATCAATATTAATGGATTTCAAGCCTAATGGGGTTAAAGTACCTATGACAGTAGCCATAGTCATATTAGCAGCCATTGCAAGCCCGACAACACAGCCCAAACCAATGCTATGCTGCCAACCCCAAGTTGCAAGCATGACCAGTAACCCGAAGAATAAACCTATCGTAGCACCTATACCGGTTTCTCTGAATATATGATGCAAAGCGGAACTCATTGTAACCTGCCCTGTTGATAAACCGCGAACCATAAGGGTAATACTTTGGGTGCCTATATTACCGCCCAATCCGGCAAGTAACGGCATAAATGCCGCAACAATAGGCAACCGTGAAAATGTACCTTCAAAATGGTTTGCTACATGTACTGCGATAAATTCACCAAGTAAAGTAATAAATAGCCACGGAGTTCTTGCTCGTATTGCCTTTATCAAATTACCCGAAAGTATTTCATCCTCATCAACTTCATCAGTTGAAATACCTGATGACTGATAAATTTCTTCCGTTGTCTCTTCTTCAAACAAATCATGAACATCATCCCAAGTAATCATCCCCTTAAGCCTATTATATAAATCAACAACAGGAAGAGCATTATACTGATACTTCATGAAAATATCAACAATATAATCACTGTAATCATCAACATGAAGCTTTACTATATCAGAAATCATTATATCTTCAATCCGTTGATTTAT
>ONTD01000180.1 GCA_900320675.1 uncultured bacterium | reverse complement strand
GTAATGCTTATTGCAACTGCACACGGGAACTCTCTGGAGAGTTTGATTAAAAACCCTACATTATCGGATCTTGTCGGAGGGATTCAATCCGTTACTTTAGGGGACGACGAGGCGAGAAGGCGTTCCACTCAAAAGACCGTACTTGAAAGAGAAAAGCAGCCTACATTTGACATTGTAATAGAAATTCTTGACAGAAACACCCTAGCAGTATATAAAGACACCGCAGAAGCAGTTGATTATATTCTGAGGGGCTGGCCTATCAGACCTGAAATCAGAAAAGTTGACAATACGATTGAGGAAGAAAAACCTCAAGAAGAGCCAAAACAACCGCAATCATTAACTGAACAAATTCACGCTTTGGAAGAAAAAATTAACCCTTCAGATAGTCTTAAATTTAGTTTTTCAAGACAAAAATATGTAGAGGAAGTTAAATCGTTTAAGAAAATATATCTGTATGCAGTTTCAAGAACTATAGTTGAAAAGGTTATTGAGAGATTGGATTTGAACGCTGAAATCACGCGAAATCTTGACGAAGCGGATATTGTAATTGCGCATAAGAACTTTGCAAAAGGCGGAGCCAAAATTCTGAGTACCGCAAACGAGTACAGATTGCAAGTATTTTACATAAAAACCAATTCCATGGCGCAAATTCAAAAAGTACTTAAAGAGGCATTGGATTTAGATTCCACCCAAACCTTACAAGGGTATTATGATGATGCGGAGAGAGCTTTGGATGAAGCTAAATCCGCAATTGATAAAATACTTGCCGGAGCGGAAAATATAGAACTTCAGCCTCAAAATCAGCAAATAAGAAAATTACAGCACGAACTTGTCGAGCAGCATAATCTTATCAGCAAAAGTGTAGGCGAAGGAGCAGACAGACACCTAAGGATTGTGGGCGGTCAAGATTACAATAAATAACTATGAACCGGTTATATGTATGCCTTTTATTGCTTTTACAATGTTTTCATGTGTACTTTGCCGCCAAATGTAAGGTTTTAGGAGTAAAATTCTAAATACAACTTGAGTTAAATTTTGCACGTGAAATTTTTGAGGCAATCCGTCGATAATTTCATCTATATCATTGTAGTTTGTAACATTAGGACTTAAATTTAGTTTATTAAGCATTTCTTCAAACGATAAATTATAAATTAATCCTGTTATAATTTCACAATCATCATTAGATAATTGCTCTATTGGCTTATTTTTGTTTTGTTTAATCCAGTAGATAATTTGTGGCAAATTATGAATAATATCACCCTTAACAAACATATTTTTATCATTATTTTTTAAAATAGTGAATATCAAAATTGTCTGTTGAAATTTCTGTTTTAATATTTCTGCCTCAATATTTTCAATACTATGAACATCCTTAACTGAATTTATATCCTGAAAATTTGATAATAAATTTTCACTCCTATTAGCAACAATATACATATAATATTCATTAAATTCTGGTATTTTGTGAAAATTTTTTAAAAAATCAAAATAAAGCCCCTTACATTGTTCAAAATTATTTTTCGCCAAAAGTATCTTATTAATTTGTATATTCATACTTTGTGGAATTTGCGTTAAATAATGATTTATAACTACGAGATGTGCAAAATTTTCTCTGCAAAGAAAGTCTATTTGCTTATATAAATCTTCGTAAGTATATTCTTCATCTGACTTGTAGTTCAAAATCCATTTCATAATTTTGATTTGTCTGAGTTTTTCAGATAACACGCAAATATTTATTTTTTCAATTGACCTAGATGATAACATTATCTTTATCCTTTCTTGATATTTTCAAAAGAATAGACGATTTCATTCGCCTACATGAATCAAATTAGCACTAAAATTGAAATATGCAAGAATTCAGCAAAAAAATACCCAATCGACTAATAAAAACTCTAGGTAAAATTATAAAAGTACACAGGGAAAAACAACATAAAACTATGTACAAGATTTCGGCTGAATGTTCAGTCCATAAAGATTCTTGGAGGTTAATTGAAAAAGGTCTGGTCAACGATATTAAACTTACAAGTTTATGGAAAATTGCAGAGGGTTTAGATATCCCACCAGAGGTTTTAATTGCTGAAGTTCGAAAAGAGCTCGGTGAAAGTTTTTCTTTATCAGGACTAAAATAAAAATATAAAAATTTATCTTATTAATATACTACAATGTTTTTAATTAAAATTTTAGCAATATTTTTATAGTGTCTTTTTCTTTGTTTTTTTCAAAAGCCTCTATTGCATCATCCACACCATACACTGCGGAAATCAGCGGAGAAAAATCAACCTTTTCCGATTTTAAAAGTCTTAACGCAGGAGGGAATTGTCCGCATCTTGAGCCTAAAACAGTAATTTCATCTATTACTATAGGAGCTAAGTTAAATTCCTTTGAAGCAGCTACCGTGCTTTTTAAGACAAGAGTTCCGCGAGGTTTAGTCAAGGCAAGTGCAGTCTCAAATCCTGAGATAGAACCGGTTGCTTCTACAACTACATCATATATTTTTTCTGTCTTTAAATCTTGAAGCAGCTTAGTTTCAACCCCTTGAGCTTTTGCAATATCAAGTTTATTTTGATGTTTACCGACAAGTACCACATCAATATTTTGGGCATTGAGAGTAAGAGCCGTAATTAATCCTAATTTACCGTCGCCTAATACGATAACTTTTTGAAAAGGTTTAATATGAAGTTGTTCTGTTATTTCACAAGCGGCAGCAAGCGGTTCCACAAAAACTGCCTGTTTATCAGGTACATTATTCGGGACTTCGAAAAGAGTTTCTAACGGCATGGTAAAGTATTGAGCAAAAACTCCATCCTTACGCCAAATACCTAAAGTATGACGCTCCGGACAATGGCGATATAATTTTTCCGCACAATACGGACAATCAGGTTCTTTGCATCCATAACTAATTTCAGCAACTACTCTTTTCCCGAGCAACGATTGGTCTTCATCATTAATTTCTTCGACAACCCCAACGGCTTCATGTCCGAGTACACCTTTATAACCCATATACCCTTTTGTAATTTCATAATCAGTATTACAAATACCGGCAAGAGTAACTCTTACCAACGCTTCACCC
>ONTD01000076.1 GCA_900320675.1 uncultured bacterium | reverse complement strand
TCAGCATCAGAATCATCATCATCATCAGGAACTACAAGATTATCATCATCATCTTCAGTACCTTTCTGATTTTCATCATCATCCTTTGTTCCGTCATAATCAGGATCATCTCCTTGATCACTGCCGCCTGTATAATATATACGTCTATCCGGATCTGCATCAATATCTTCAACATCATCCGGTCTTACAGCTGAAACTCTTATTGAAACATCAGCATCGTTATTCGGATCACTGTCTTGATTTTTAGGGTTAACTAAAGGTTTAGTTCCCGGATTTTCAACAACATAAGAGTGTCCGTCTTCATCACGGTGAGGTCCGTCAGTAACAAATTCATATCCGCCGATAAACGCGTGATCTGCAACTATATTAACATCCTGTTCATGTTCCGGTCTACCCTTACCTAAACCATCAATTTTACCTTCTCTAACAACCAATGTTCCGTGAGGTTGTTCATTTGTCTGACCTACCGGAGCTAAGTCTAAAACTTTCAAATTAGCTTGATCCGGAACGATTGGTTTTTTGTAATCGCCATAGTAATCACCAGGTTTTTCATATGTAGGAGTTTCACCCAAATGATCAATAATCATATGTTGACCGCGAGTAGTTAAATTAATTTTATCACTTGCAACCACTTCACCAATATGAGTATCGCCTGAGAATTCAACGTTTACATCACCATCTCTTGCAATCATAGAGCAAACTTCAGTATCGCTCTTTTGATTATCAACATCAAGACCTTTTAAGTTAATATCACCGGTATTTGTTAAAACATCAACACCATATTTTGCAGTTGGCTTATAACCCAAAATTCTTTGGTCATGTTTAGGATCCGTAACATCATAATGGTAATTATCATTGAAATCGCCGGCAGTTTGAACAAAAGTAACAGCCTTATCTTTTGTACCGATACCGCCGCTTGATATCATTGAAATACCTTTACCTTCAACGTTAGCTAAAGTATCATCTTCAGCTGCATTCAAAATTTTATAAGGTTTTGCAGCCTTCTTTTCCGCATCAGCAAGAAGAATAACTCTGCCGTCTGCTTTAATTCTGTTGACTTTCATATCAGAATTCAATGCTGCCATATTTATAACATAATCCTTATTAGTGTTAACCTGATTAGTATCGGCTGTGTAAACACCATCGACGTTGGCATTAACAGAAAGTTTTAAGTCTCTGGCATCTTTTCCTATGCCTGTGCATACACCGTCTGCACAAGGTCCGATTTCTTTACCAATATTACCATCATTAACATGAATATTCAAGTTGCCGCCATCTTTAGCAACAATCAAGGTTTTAGCGACGCCTGAGTTATAAACATTACCGTTATCAACGTTTATTGTAACGTCTCCGCCTTCAGATGTTAAATATTCTTTATTAGCAGTTGTATCACCAATAACTACATCTGAATTTACATTTTCTATATCGATATCACGAGAAGTTACAAGACCTTTAACTTGAACTCCGTTTTTACCTGAATTGTCAATTAAAGTTGTTTTGTTATCATACATCCTTGCAGTAGAATCAATTAAAACACCGCCGTTTGTATTTTTCAAAATAGTATCGCCATCAATATTTTGGACTTCACCTTTAACGGTTATACCTTTAGAACCAATGTTCTTAAGATTAATATCACCTTCAGCAAAGTTTTTAATAACACTGCCGGCACCAGCATTTATTCCGCCGTTAGGAGCGTATGAACTTATAGAAACAGAACCGTGGTCGTTTCTGATTGCAGAACCGTTCTTAACACTCGTATTAACTAAAGAATTAAACAATACTTCAGCCTGAGAAATAGCCGCTGCATTATTATATTTTTGACCGTCAAATACTCTGTAAGGATAAGTAGCACCATCCATTGTATAGCTGCCGGCACCGTTATCGTTTGAGTCAACTAAATAGCTGCCGTCAGGAGTAAATGCTTTATCACTCTTTACACCTGTTACGATTTTACCACCTGTTAAATCAACATCACCGGCATCAATAATAACATTATTTCTTGCCATTACTTTACCGTTAATAGTAACATTTGCACCGCCTAAGCTGTCAATTACCTGAGCATATTCGCCGGTACCCGGAGCTGCTAAAATCGGAGCATAATGGTTCATTGCATCCATTTTTTCAGCTTGAGTCAATTTATCTTTACCAATATATTTGTCAAATTCATCTTGTTTTGGGGTAACAACAGTTAAAGAACCAACATTAAGCAGACCGCTGGAGCCGATAACCAAACCATTCGGAGATACAAATACGGCATGCCCGTTGTAAAAATTGCCGTCTCTCATGGTATTAACGACACCGTTGATATTAATTCTGTCTTGTACAAGGTTTACGAATGTTTCAATGTCTTTGTTACCATATTTATATATTAAATTAGCGATATCGCCTTTATCCAAATTGAATTGCTTATAGTCTCTGTAACCTACACCACCATTTTTAGGGTTATAACCCTTTGGTGCAATGTTGAATATCATTGAGTTGTCTGAATTAATAATTCTGCTGTCGCCTGTAACAGCACCGACATTTGTAATTGCACTTTGTGCCATAACCGGCAGCAAAGACTGCTGAGCTATCATTGTAAATGATAAAATTGATACTACTATTCGTCTTTTTTTAGATGAAAGTTTTGACATTATTGCT
Organism: uncultured bacterium; assembly: GCA_900320675.1. Taxonomy (GTDB): domain Bacteria; phylum Cyanobacteriota; class Vampirovibrionia; order Gastranaerophilales; family Gastranaerophilaceae; genus UBA1221. The sequence continues at coordinate 1,674 of ONTD01000076.1, read as the reverse complement.
TCCTTTCGATACTTAGTTCCTTCTAATAATCTGTTGTTTTATGTATATAAAATAATAATTCCGGTATATATCCCTTAATACATCCTTGCAAATTTTAACACTCACAAAATAAGATTTCTACAATTAAGGGCATGATTATTAATTTTTGTTTACACAAATATTTTAAATTCCTGAAGATTTTTTTTTGCTAGTAAAGATAAAATTTTAATAAAAAAAAGAAAGATTAAGTAACAAAACTTAACCTTCCTTTTCTTATACATAAGCCAAACTCTAGTTCTCTACATTATCAGGTTTTGAAATTTTGTGTAACAAAGTATAGAAAATATAATATCCTATCAATAGCAATATCATTTGCCATCCGGCAGTAATTGCATTTGACTTAACCAACCAAAACTTATACATTAACGCTACAGGTATAATTGATGCCATTATACATATAAATTGTCTTCTCGGGAATTTCATTGAAAGCCCCGGTAATCTGATTATCATAGATAAGAAAAAGAACAAGAAGTTTGAAGTCAGCATCGCAATACCAACACCCTTCAAACCAAAAATCGGAACCAAGTATAATGTAAGTAATACATTTGAAATTCCTGACATTAATTTAACTATAAATGTAATCCAAGTTTTATTAGCCAAGTGATACTGCAATGTTGTATAATCTGTCAGACACAAAAACATCGTACCGAATACAAAATAAGGAACTAACACAGCCGCCTGCATAAATTTTGCATTGGTATTCAATAAAACTAATACGTCATGCGGATACAATGCCATTACAGAAACTATCGGAAGTGCAGCAAGCACAAAATAGCCGGTAAACCTTCCGACAATCGGTCTTACATCAATTTTTGCTTCGTACATTCTGTATATTCTAGGAATTGCCGCAACCGTAATAATAGAAAATATAGTCATTAGAATTGACATAGTAGCACCGTATGCGACTCCGACAAATGCAACATCTGTAAAACCTTTTATACTGTTCATAACGACTTTGTTGCTCTGGTTAATTATCCATCCGCTTAATGATGATGCCGCAAGAGGAAATCCGTATATTATTATAGGAAATAATACACTCCAAGATAGTTTTGGTTTTTTAAAATATACGAATATATTACTCTGAAACATCAATATTATATCAGTAATCGTTATAGAAACACCCATTGCAAGGAGCATGGACATAGCCCCAAGGTTTAGACATTTAATAAATAATATAGACATACCAATTGTCATAAATTGGTTTAATATAGTAGAAAAAGTATAAGAAGCCGGTTTAATTTGAGCCCTCAATAATTGGAATAACAAAGCTCTGACCGCAACCGGAATAATCAGGAACAATACCGCCCAAAAGTATATCGGTTTTATCTTAAAAAACTCTATCATATTGTTTTGGAAAATCGCACTTAATCCAAACATTAAGAGTAAATTTATCGCCAATATTGAAACTAAAGTGGATAAATATTCAGACAAATCATCGGCAAGCTGCGCTTGTCTGAAAAATCTCAAACCGGATAATCCTACCCAGTCAGAAAATATAATACACAGGAAGGACAAAAACGCTATTGATAACGAATACAACCCGTACTGTTCAGGAAGTAACAAGTTTGTGTATATAGGAATAACAATCGCATTTCCTACCATTCCGATAATTTTAGACGGTGAATATTTCAACAT
>ONTD01000069.1 GCA_900320675.1 uncultured bacterium | reverse complement strand
GTTTTGTTTTCAGAAACTTCGTTTCTTCCAAACAAAAACGCTCCAGCCTCAGCTCGTTCGCGCCGAACCACAAACGGGTGGTTCTCGTCCACTTATTTCAACACAAAATAAAAAAGAGGTTAAGGAAAAACCTTACCTCTTCTTTAATCTGGGCCGCAGTGGACTCGAACCACCGACCTCACCCTTATCAGGGGTGCGCTCTAACCACCTGAGCTAGCAGCCCTTACTTCACAATTACTATTTATACTTCAGTGATTAAGTTATCACAAACATTTTTTAAAATCAAGTGCTTTTTATTATTCCTATAATCGATACTCTTTTCGGATATGTTTACGTTGCTCTTTTTCATCACAATTCATCCACTTATTTATATGTTCTATAAGCTCGTCATTGTGATAATGCAAAGCATGCTCTGATTTGTGGTGTATGTCTATTATATGGCAGTGCATAGCACGCTCTACACTTATTAATGCCATGTTGTATCTATATAGTGCATCGATATAATTGTTTAGAGAATTTTGGTAACTCGTTCTTGCCGTCTGTAATGCTATATAATCCGCCTTTCCGGCACGATATTCCGCCATTACTATTTTTAAATGATTAAATGCATTTGATGCTGCTACCTGCGCTATCGGAAATTCCAATTCCGCTTTGTGTAAATCCGTTAAAGCCCTTTGTACTTTAAAATATAAATTCTTCTTAAATAATTCTATCTCATTGTCTGCTATGTTTAACTGTGCGTCAGCTCCTTTTATGCTATGTTTTAAGTTCATTAAATTAACACTGGAGTTCAATGTTACACCTACCTGTAAACTGTTGTCCCCCCTTACAAGATTGTTGTTATTGTATCCGTATCCCGCATTTACCATTAAATCAGGAAAATATGTCCGTTTAATATAATTCAATGACTGTTCCATTGCCTTGAATGTCGCTATTAAAACTTTTAAATCCGGACTGTTCTTATATGCAATTTCCGCTGCATCCTTTTTATTGAACGGTAATACCTCAGGTATAAATTCTTTTGATATTTCGTTATCTATAAATTCCTTGTTATATGAATATGTTCCGGTATTCTCAATCTTATATTCATAAGGCGTTTCTACATACATTGCGTTATTTAAATCTATTCTTGCATTGTCATAATCATTTTTTGCCTGTAAATATCTTACCCTTGATACATTATAATTAAATCTTGCACTGGATATATCTGCTTCTCTCGTTTTATCCTTTTTACCCAGATTTTCTGACATTTCGAGAAATTCTTCCGTTAATTCGTAATTCTTCTTCTCTACCTCAAGTCTTGATTGTGCAAGCAATAATGCATAATATTTCTCTTTTACGTCAAACAATGTTTCGCATAAGCTGTCGATAAATTCATACTCAGCCCCGATTTTGTAAAACTCTTCCATTTTGATATATGAAGTAGTTTTCCCAAAATTATAAACAAGTTGATTTACCGTAATCGCTACACTTGGAAATTCTCTTACATGATCGTGGTACTCACTGCCGTATGAATGATTGGTGTTAAAAAATCCTACACCGGCACCTATTACAGGAAAATATTCTGATTTTGCTATCCCTACATTACTTTTCGCTAAATCTAAATTATATTTATACTTCTTTATTACAGGACTGTTATGAAATGCTATCGATACGCAATCCGTTATATTCAGTACATCATTTTTTTCTATGTATTCCTTGTTGAATAGTTCACTATGCTCATGTATATTCTTTGCCTTGCCGGAATTTTCAATCGCTATTTTGTTTGATTTCCTACCCGCACCGAACGCTTGCGTTACTGAAATACTGCAACACAATAAGGTGATAAATGCTACTATACTTATCTTTTTTATTCGGTTAGCCATATTTCAATATTATCATAAAAAAATATTAATGCAAGTCATTTGCAAAAACTATTATAACCTGATAAATTTTGATTTGCCTTGTTTGCATATAGGACATACATAATCATCCGGTTCACTATCTAAATCCCCTTCGTATATGTATCCGCATACTGTGCATTTGTATCTTGGCTTGTCATTATTTGGTTTAATAGTTTCATCAATGTATGTCGGTGCAGTTTTGGGGCTATTGCCTTTTTTGACTTTGTGATAATACGCATATGACATAGGGATTTGCTCTTTTAATGTGTCGCCGTCGATTATTTTACCCAAAAATATTGTGTGTGTTTCTGTTTCCATTTGGTTTATCAATTCGCATACAATATATCCTGTTGAATCTGCTATTACATCAAGCCCGTTTATTTCTTTGACTTCTACTCCTTTAAATTTGTCAACTTCTCTGCCGGATTGAAATCCGAATACCGGTATTATGTTATCGTCGGTATCCACTCCGAGAATTGATATTGCAAATTTGCCGGATTTTTTTATACATTCATTGGTAAAATTTTCATGATTTATGCTAAGTGCTATTGTATCTTGTGTTACTTGCATAGCACTGTTTGCAATACATCC
>ONTD01000033.1 GCA_900320675.1 uncultured bacterium | reverse complement strand
TCAATAAATTTACATAAATATTATTATTAAATTAAAACTTGCAAAAATATTATTATTGGGTTATGCTTTAGTGTAGAAAATACACTTTTAACATGTTACCCGCGGGCTGGGCTTCAGTTCCGTAAAAATCAATTGGATGGCAGGATATGACTAACGTAAACGAAAATATAAGAAATATTGCAATTATAGCACACGTAGACCACGGTAAAACGACTCTTGTGGACTGTTTGTTAAAGCAGGCAGGTGCATTCAGAGATAACCAACAGGTTCAGGAACGTGTATTAGATAGTAACGATTTGGAAAAAGAAAGAGGTATAACAATACTATCTAAAAATATTTCTATTAATTATAAGGGTTGCAAAATTAATGTTGTGGATACCCCAGGGCACGCAGATTTCGGTGGTGAAGTTGAGCGCGTTTTAGGTATGGTTGATGGTGCGTTATTAATTGTCGATGCCGCAGAAGGTCCTATGCCGCAAACCAGATTTGTTTTATCTAAGGCTTTGGAATTAGGATTAAAAATTATTGTTGTAATAAACAAAATTGATAAACCTGCTGCAGAGCCGCTTACGGCACTCGATAAAGTTTTTGATTTATTTACTGAATTAACTGACAGAGAAGATTTGATTGATTTTCCGTTTATTTTTTCAAGCAGTTTAAATGGTTTTGCTATCAAAGATTTGGATGATGAAAGAAAAGATATGATTCCTTTGTTGGATTGTATTATGGAAAATATTCAAGCTCCGTCGGGAGATGAAAATTTGCCGTTACAGTTTCAGGCTACTACATTGGATTATAACGAATATGTCGGCAGAATTGTAATTGGCAGAATTGTCAACGGCAGCGTTAAATCTCAAGAACAAGTTTGCGTAATTCACGCAGACGGTTCTCAGGAAAAGGGTAAAATTACAAAGCTTTTCGGATTTCACGATTTAGGAAGGATTGAAATTCAAGAGGCTTTTGCCGGTGATATTGTGGGGATAGCCGGATTTTCAGATATTCAAATTGGTGAAACTATATGTGAACCGGAAAATCCGTTGCCTTTACCTTTGATTAAAGTTGATGAACCTACGTTACAGATGAATTTTTCTGTAAATGACAGTCCGTTTGCCGGTCAGGAAGGTAAGTTTGTAACTTCCCGTCAAATCAGAAAAAGATTGTATAATGAACTTGAAAAAAATGTCAGTTTACGTGTTGAAGATACTGACAGTACTGATGTGTTTAAGGTTAGCGGACGCGGTGAATTGCATTTGGGTATTTTGATTGAAACTATGCGCCGTGAAGGTTACGAATTTCAAGTTTCAAAACCTGAGGTTATTTATAAAACTATTAACGGTGCTCAATGTGAACCTTATGAAAATCTTATTGTTGATGTTCCGGAAATTAATGCGGGGAGTTGCATTGAAAGGTTATCAAACCGTAAAGGTGAAATGATTGATATGCAAAATGCAAAAGGAAGAACTACTTTGACTTTTCATATTCCGGCAAGAGGCCTTATAGGTTTTAGAAGTGAATTTATAAGAATGACTCGCGGTGAAGGTATTATGTATCATACTTTTTTGGAATACAGACCATACGCAGGTGATATCTCAAGACAGAGAAACGGTTCTATAATTGCTCACGAAGAAGGCGAAGCTATCCCTTACGCATTAGCACAATTTGAAGACAGAGGTGTATTTTTTGTAACTCCGAAAACAAGAGTATATCGCGGCATGATTATCGGGGAATGTAATAAACCGCAGGATGTTGTTGTTAATATATGTAAAACAAAAAAATTAACTAATATGAGAAGTTCAACAGCTGATGTTATGGTAACGCTTCAAGCACCAAAAATTATGTCGCTGGAAGAAAGTCTTGAGTACATAAGCGATGACGAGTTAGTTGAAATTACTCCTGAAAATATTCGTATCAGAAAAGCTGATTTAACCAGAAAAATATATAATTAGAGAAATTGCGGTGCGTTGAAACTTAAGCAAAAGACGATAAGACGAAAAGACGATAAGACGATAAGTCGATAAACCCTACCTCTCCCTACGGGAGAGGATACGGATGTGAGTTTGAAAAACTCAACAGCCGTTGGTGAGGGGTTGGACAAAAGACTATAAGACGATAAGTTCGTA